>NZ_CAKRLH010000129.1 GCF_934359325.1 uncultured Porphyromonas sp. | reverse complement strand
CGTCGGGCAAAGACGGCAAACTTTGGGATCATCTACGGCATCTCCGCCTTCGGTCTCTCCTCCCGGCTCGACATACCACGCAGCGAGGCGGCTGCCCTGATCGAGGGCTACTTCGACTCCTTCCCCGGCGTGAAGCGCTACATGGATGAGACGATCGAGCGGGCGCACCGAGACGGCTACGTGGACACCCTCTTCGGTCGCCGTCGCTATCTGCAGAATATCAACTCCCGCAACCGAAACCTCGTCGCCAATGCAGAGCGCATGGCGATCAATGCCCCGATCCAGGGAACCGCCGCCGACATCATCAAGGTGGCCATGGTCCGAGTGGCGCGCCGCCTGCGAGAGGAGGGCTTCCGCTCGCAGATGATCCTGCAGGTGCACGACGAGCTCTGCTTCACCGTCCCCGCTGAGGAGCAGGAGCGGCTGATGGCTATGGTCAAGGAGGAGATGGAGCAGGTGCTGCCCTCGCTTAGTGTCCCGCTCATCGCTGATGTCGGCGTGGGGAAGAACTGGCTCGAGGCGCACTGACGCCCCGCCGAACCAAAGCAAAAAAAGCCCCCGTCCGCTCCGGAGCAGATGGGGGCTTGGCTTCCTCACTCTCTAAGTTCTGGCTATCTTTGTCCGTAGAAATAATAAGCCAAGAGGATTATGACGGAGATAATGACCGGGACAGACGAGGAGAAGAAATGGTACAGGCAGGAATGGTTTTACGTCCTCCTGTCGCTTGTCCTCTTTGTGGGGCTCTCGTATGCCTACTTCTATCCCGCTGCCTTTGAGGACCGGGTGCTCTACCAGGTGGACGGTGCCGCCTCGCAGGGGACAGGGCGGGATGTGGTCGATTATCATAAGGAGACCGGGGAGTGGTCCCGCTGGACGGGAAGCCTCTTCGGGGGGATGCCCACCTACCAGATCCGCCCGGACTACGACTCTCAGACCCCTCTCGTCACGCTGCGGAGTCTCCTCCGGCTGGAGTGGCCGATAGACCTGATGCCGGGCGACACCTACCTCCTCCTGATGATGCTCCTAGGGGGGTACCTCTTCATGCGGAGCTGGGGGCTGAGGCGGGGGCTGTCGGTCTTCGGGGCGATCCTCTGGACTTTCTCCTCCTACTTCCTCATCCTGATACAGGCGGGGCACATCTGGAAGCTCACCACCCTCGCCTTTATCCCTCCGACGATTGCCGGTCTGGTCTACGCCTTTCACCGACGATACTACCGACTGGGCTTCATCGTCATGGCGGTCTTTACCGGGCTGCAGATCCTCTGCAATCACTACCAGATGAGCTACTACTTCGCCTTCCTCATGGCGGGGATGATCATCGCCTGGGCGGTGGAGGCCGGTCGTGAGGGGGAGTGGAAGCACTTCGGCAAGGCACTGCTGGCGGTGACGCTGGGCGGATTTATCGGCCTGGGGCTTAATGGCTCGGGTCTCTACCACACCTGGGAGCTGCAGCAGGAGACAATGCGTGGAGGGAGCGCCATCGCAACGGAGGGCGGCGAGACCTCCTCTAAGGGACTCTCCCGGGACTACATCACCGCCTGGAGCTACGGCGTGGATGAGACGCTGACGCTACTGATCCCGGATGCCAAGGGGGGCGCGAGTGGCGCGATCGGCTATGATGAGCCGGCTCTCAGTAAGGCGTCGATGGAGAATCGGGCCTTTGTGGCGCAGCAAAACCGCTACTGGGGGGACCAGCCCTTCACGGCGGGACCGGTCTACGTAGGTGCCTTCGTCCTCTGGCTCGCGCTCTTCGGGATGGTGGCGGGCAAGGGACCGATGAGGTGGGCGCTGCTGGTGGTCTCTCTTCTCTGCCTCCTGCTCTCGTGGGGGCACAACTTCCCCGGGCTGACCAATTTCTTCATCGACCATGTGCCGCTCTACAATAAGTTCCGCACCCCCTCGTCGATCTTAGTTGTCCCGGAGCTGACGATACCGCTCTTTGCCGTCTGGGGGCTGGCGCTGATACTGAGACAACCGGATAGGCTGAAGGCTGACAAGGGGGCGACGATCACAGCGAGCGTGCTGACGGTCGGCGTCGCGCTGCTGGCGTACCTCTTCCCCTCCAGCGGCGGCTCTTTTATGTCGCAGATGGAGCAGCAGGCACTCGCTCCCTACCTCGCACAGATGCCTCAGCTAATCGATGCGGTGGAGGATCTCAAGGGCGTCCGGACAGCGATCTTCAGGGCCGATGCGCTGCGAACGGTGGTCTTCCTCCTCGTGGGGATGGGCGTTCTACTCCTTTACTATAAGAAGAAGGTGAAGCCGCTGCCGACGCTGGCATTGGTGACGCTCCTCTGTCTCGTCGACCTCTGGACGGTGGACAAGAGGTACCTCAACGACTCCATGTATCACCCGCGGACCGACATCGCTGCCAAGGTGCAGGAGAAGACGCCGGTGGACGAGCAGATCCTCAGCGATCCCTCTGAGGCGCGGGTGATGAATCTTTCGGTCGATACCTTTAATGACGCCACCACCTCCTACTACCACCGCTCCATAGGTGGCTATAATGCGGCAAAGCTGGGTCGCTATCAGGACCTGATCACCGGCTATCTCTCCAAGCTGGATCGGAATGTCCTCAGGGCACTCAATACGAAGTACTACATCGTGCCCGACAGCGTCACCGGTCAGCGGCTCGTGGTCGATCCGGAGGCGTACGGCGACGGGTGGTTTGTCTCCGATATCCATACCGTCTCAGGAGCTCAGGAGGAGTACGATGCCCTTGGGCAGCTGCCTCTCGACCGCGTGGCGGTGGTGGATCGGTCGCTTGCCGAGGGGCTTCCGACGGGTACGCTCCGGGATAGCCTCTCCACCGTCACCCTCACCGACTACGCTCCCGACCGTCTGGTCTACAGGACATCCAATACCCACGCCGGTCTGGCAGTGCTCTCGGAGATCTACTACCCGCACGGCTGGGAGGCGCGCATCGATGGCGAGGAGGCGGAGATCCTTCGGGTCGACTACCTGCTACGCGGTCTCGTCGTCCCGGCGGGAGAGCACGAGGTGGTACTCACCTTTGACCCCAAGACCCTGCACGTGACGGAGACGACCGCCTATGCCGCCTACGGGGTGCTGCTCCTGGTGATCCTGGTCAGCGGTTTCCTCTACCACCATAACCGGCGGAGGGGCGAGAAACGGGAGGCGTGAGGCAGATCCACCTGGCTCAGGTCGACTCGACCAATAGCTACCTCAGGCGACGGCTCGCAGAGGAGCCGGACCTGGAGGAGTACACGGTCGTCACCGCCACCGATCAGACCGCCGGGCGTGGCCAGGCGGGGCACCGCTGGGACGCTACTTCGGGGCAAAACCTGACGATGACCCTGCTCCTCCATCCGGGTGACCTGATGGAGGACGGCGGGACGCTCTTTGACCTCAATATCCTGACCGCTCTCGCCGTAAGACAGGCGCTTCAGCGCGAACTCCCCCCGGGACCTGAGGTAAAAGTGAAGTGGCCTAACGACCTCCTCGTGGACGGACGAAAGATCTGCGGTATCCTGATCGAGAACTCCTTCTCCTCGTCGCGCCTCGAGGCGAGCATCGTCGGCATCGGGGTCAATGTCCTGCAGGAGCACTTCGGTGAGGGCTATCCGACGCCACCCACCTCGATAGCGGCAGAGCAGCGTAGGCTCGGCGTGACCCCACTCACCGGTGTCACCTGGCACGACCGACTGGTCTACGAGATCCTTGAGGCGCTGGAGGAGCGGCGCCGCTGGTCTCCGGCGAGACTCCGGCAGGCATACCACACCTGCCTCTTCGGACGGGGAGAGGCAGCCTGCTTTGTCCGACCCTTCGGCGAGACCTTCTACGGGATGATCGAGGAGGTGAGACCTGACGGACGACTGCTGATCCGCGAGCTTCCCTCCGGGCACCGCGTCTCCTACGCCTTCCGCGAGGTGTCGATGGTGCTCACCGACCCGCTCTCCTCCCTTCGGTGACGGGTACATCTTCTGTCCCTCTTTAGGAAAAGGCTTTTGGTAGCCCCACTTTCGCTATCTTTGTGCGGAGAAAGGAAAAGAGACGGCTCTCCGGACTGCTCCGACCCGGGCAGGATGGACTCCCTCTGACCTAAAGGATAAACATCATGACAGCCAAGCCAAATCTACTGACGCTCCTATCGCGATCGTATCTCAATCGGTGGATCGTCGTTGCGATAGACGTCCTCTCGGTGATCGTATGTGCCGTCCTTGCAGCACTTGCCACAAGGTACTTTGTCGGTATGCCCGATGTCGCCATGCGTACGCTGATCCCTGCCAGCGTGGTTGCAGTGACCATCGCAGCGATAGTCGCCGACTTCGTGACCGGAGTGCACAAGCAGATCTTCCGCTTCACCACGCTGAGGGTGAGCTTCAATCTACTTGTGGCGACGCTTATCAATGCGACCATTTCTTTCCTGATACTTTACCTGATCAATGAGACGCGTCTCCACCTCGACTTTCCCCCCAAGGTGGCGATCTTCTACAGCGTAAGCTACATCATACTCACCTACCTGGTCACCCTTGCCCTGCGCGGTGTGATGGTCTTCCTAGCTCGGAGACTCCTCGTCCGCTCCGATGGTCCGATCAGCCGTAAGCGGATCCTGGTCTATGGT
>NZ_CAKRLH010000128.1 GCF_934359325.1 uncultured Porphyromonas sp. | reverse complement strand
GTGGCGGAGGTGTAGGTCTCGAGGCATCCCTGACGACCGCAGCCGCAGGTGCGTCCGTTGCGGCGGATCACGGTGTGACCCACCTCGCCGGCGAAGCCATCGTGACCGTAGACCAGCTCGCCCCCGACGACGATGCCGCTACCGACACCGGTGCCGAGAGTGATCTCGATGAAGTCCTTCATACCACGTGCTGCGCCATAGGTCATCTCGCCGATGGCGGCTGCGTTGGCGTCGTTCGTCAGGACGACCGGGATCTGCAGCTCCTTCTCGAGCAGTCCTGCGAGTGGGATCTTGTCCTTCCAGGGGAGATTGGGGGCAAATTCGATCGAGCCATTGAAGTAATTCCCGTTGGGTGCTCCGATACCGATACCGAAGATCTTGTCCATCGTCAGGTCGATCTCGACCAGGTCACGGATGGCCACCCCGAGGTCCTTGATGTAGTCTCGGATGTCTAGGTGCTTACCGGTCTTGATGGAGCTGGTGCGCAGGATATTTCCTCGTGCGTCCACGATCCCGAAGGCAGTGTTGGTGCCACCGAGGTCGATCCCTATGACGTAGGGCTTGGACTCAATAGTTGGTTTATTTGCCATGGTTTGGTTCCTAAATAGTTTGTGGTGAGAGATTGTCATCCCCTCCCCGCACGGATATTTGCCCCGACTTGGGGCCGGAGGTCACTTGAGGACAAAGGGAGCCGGCATGCGACCGAGATCGAGCGCGTCACGGAGATTCAGATTGACCCGCCAGTTGTCATTCTCCCGCACGAGATTCATCGTCTGAGGGACCTCAAGGGTGGGGATGTCGTTCTTAGCGAGGTACTGCTTGATATTCTCCTTCATCTCATCGGGGAGGTCGGAGAGTGAGCTCATCCGCTTGCCCTTGGCCATCATCTGCTGCAGGATCTCGAGGCTGATGGTCTCCTTGATGATCTTGTCCATGTCCGGTACGGTGAGGACGTAGGTGACGGTGGCGGTCTCACCATTCACGATCTCCTTAAAGCCTGATGCCTTCAGCGCATCGCGGGTCTCCGGTACCAGATCGAAGAGTGCCTGTGCATCCTTCGGCATAACGTACTTGGTGATGAAGTTGTCGTACGTCATCGTGGTCTGATCGGCCTCGCAGAGGAGGTTATAGAAGGCTTGCATGTCGCCCTTGAGCTGGGCCTCGACAGCCTCCTTAGCGACATCCTTGGGCGAAGACTTGCCACAGCCGGTGAGTCCGAGGGAGAGCACCAGCGTCATGGCGATAGCCAGAATGGTATTGATACGTTTCATATCCGGTTTTGGTATTATATGAGTGATATATTCTTATTCTGTGTACTAAGGTACTCCTTTTCTGATAAAAATTAAGGTTTTTCCTGCGGAATATTATGCTGAGCGTCACTCTGCAGTCCCTCGGCGATCACTCCGCTCCCGTAGCAGAGGTGCTCCTCAGTGTCGTAGAGGGTGCAGAATTGCCCCGCTGCCACTCCCTGGATCGGCTCTTCGGCGAGCACGCTGTGGCTCCCGTCGGCGTGGCGACGGAGAAGCCCTCGGGTGAAGTCGGGCGTGTGGCGGACCTTAAGCGTCACCGCCATCTCGCTCGTCCCCTCCGGCATCGGGTCGCCGGAGATATAGTTCATCGCTCCCAGGCGGATCAGGTCGCTGTACTGCATCGCCGTGTCGAAGCCTCGGCTGACGTAGATCGTATTGGTCCCCACATCCTTCCGGATCACGTACCAGGGACCGCCACTCAGACCAAGTCCTTTCCTCTGTCCGATGGTGTGGAACCAGAAGCCCTTGTGCTCGCCCAGCACCTGCCCCGTCTCCAGCTCCACGATCGGGCCAATCCTCTCTCCGAGATGCTCCCGCAGGAAGTCGTCGTAGTCGATCCTGCCGAGGAAGCAGATCCCCTGGCTGTCGTCTCTGTGGGCGGTGACTAAGTGATGTTCCTCGGCGATGGCTCGGAGCCGCTCCTTGGGGAGATCCCCGATCGGGAAGAGTGCCTTATGGAGCTGTGGATAGGTGATCTGAGCAAGGAAGTCGGTCTGATCCTTCACCGGATCTACCGCTGTAGCGAGGTAGTCTCGTCCGTTGATCGTCTCCTTGCGGGCGTAGTGCCCCGTTGCGATATGGTCGTAGGTGGAGCCGGTGTAGCTGTCGAAGGCGCCAAACTTGATCCACCTATTGCACATCATGTCCGGATTGGGCGTTAGGCCCCTCTGCACCGACTCCAGCATATAGCCGACCACATGATCCCAGTACTCCCGGTGGAGGTCGATCATATCGAGCGGGAGATCGTACTTCCGCGCCAAGATCCGGACGATCACCTCGTCATCCTCTGCCGGACAACCGGCATAGCCCTCCTCCTTCGCCCCTATGCGAATATAGAAGAGATCCGGACGGATCCCCTGCTCGAGGAGACGAACCATCGCGACGGAGCTATCGACACCGCCGGAGAGGAGAAGGGCTGTCGAGGACATGATTACGAGAGTCGGCTGCCCGGGCGGACCTCCTTGGAGGTGGTTGCTACGGAGAGCGTGCCGTCAGGCTCTATGGCACTCAGGATCATACCGTTGCTCTCCAGACCCATCATCTTGCGACCGGCGATATTGGCGAGGAAGAGCACCTGCTTACCTATCAGATCCTCAGGATGCTCGTAGTAGGCGGCGAGCCCGGAGAGGATCTGTCGACCACCGAGACCGTCATCGAGCTTAAAGCGAAGGAGCTTCTTGGACTTCGGTACCCGCTCGCACTCCAGCACGGTGGCAACACGGATGTCAATTTTCTCAAAGTCATCGAATGGGATCTCCTCATCGATCGGATCCACAGAGAGATGAGCCGCTGCCTCTGCCTCCTTCGCTGCCAGTGTGGCCGCCTTGGCAGCGAGGAGCTTCTGCTTCTGCGCCTCCACCTGATCGTCCTCGATCTTCTCGAAGAGCAGCTCCGTCTTACCCAGCTGGTGACCAGCCTTGAGGAGGTCTATCTCACCGATCGCCTCCCAGTCCACCTGCTCGTCCATGGCGAGCATACGGCGGAGCTTCGCCATTGAGAAGGGGAGGAAGGGCTCGAGGAGCAGCGCACTATTGGCGGCGATCTGGAGGGCTACGTTGAGGATCGTACCGGTACGCTCGCGGTCTGTCTTGATCACCTTCCACGGCTCGAGGTCGGCGAGGTACTTATTGCCCAGTCGGGGCAGCTCCATGGCGGTACGCTGAGCATCGCGGAAGTGGAAGTCCTCCAGCAGTCGGGCGGTCTCCTCGCGGATTTCCTTCATCTTGCCGAGCACCTCCCTGTCCTCGTCCGTCAGCTCGGCGGCGGGCACCTTTCCGTCAAAGTGCTTCCCCGTCAGCACCATTGCGCGATTGACGAAGTTGCCGAGGATGGCCACCAGCTCGCTATTGTTGCGGGACTTGAAGTCCTCCCACGTGAAGTCGTTGTCCTTGGTCTCCGGGGCGTTGGCGGTCAGTACGTAGCGCAGGACGTCCTGCTTGCCGGGGAAGTCCTCGAGGTACTCATTGAGCCAGACGGCCCAGTTCTTCGAGGTCGAGATCTTGTCTCCCTCGAGATTGAGAAACTCATTGGAGGGTACATTGTCGGGGAGGATAAAGGAGCCCTCAGCCTTGAGCATGGCGGGGAAGACGATGCAGTGGAAGACGATATTGTCCTTCCCGATAAAGTGGATCAGCCTCGTCGAGGAGTCCTTCCACCAGGTCTCCCAGCTGTCGGGGAGTAGCTCGCGGGTATTGGAGATATAGCCGATCGGGGCGTCAAACCAGACGTACAGCACCTTCCCCTCCGCACCCTCGACCGGCACGGGGATGCCCCAGGAGAGGTCGCGGCTCACGGCGCGAGGCTTCAGTCCCATGTCGAGCCAGCTCTTGCACTGACCGTAGACGTTGGGGCGCCACTCCTTGTGCTCCTCGAGGATCCACTTGGAGAGCCAGTCCTGATAGTCATTGAGTGGGAGGTACCAGTGGGTAGTCGGGCGCTTCACAGGGGTGGCGCCGCTCAGCTTGGAGTGAGGGTTGATCAGCTCGTCCGGACTCAGCTCAGAGCCACACTTCTCGCACTGATCGCCATACGCCTCCTCGTTGCCGCAGCGGGGGCAGGTACCGACGATGTATCGGTCGGCGAGGAACTCTCCCGCCTCCTCGTCGTAGTACTGCTCGGTCGTCTGCTCGATAAACTTTCCCTCATCATACAGCTTGCGGAAAAAGGCGGATGCCGTCTCCTCGTGGGTCTTGGACGAGGTGCGGGAATAGATGTCGAAGGAGATCCCGAAGTCCTCGAAGGACCTCTTGATGATCCCATGGAACTGGTCCACCACCTCCTGCGGGGTGATGCCCCGCTTCTTGGCCTGGAGGGTGATCGGCACACCGTGCTCGTCTGAACCGCAGACGAAGAGCACCTCCCGTCCGCGCAGTCTCAGGTAGCGGGCGTAGATGTCTGCCGGCACGTAGACGCCGGCGAGGTGACCGATGTGCACCGGCCCATTGGCGTAGGGCAGTGCGGCGGTGATGAGAGTTCGCTTGAAGTGACTATTATCCTGACTCATGATCTGTATACCTTATATTATATAGGTCACAAAGGTACCACTTTTCGCCGACTGCCC
>NZ_CAKRLH010000127.1 GCF_934359325.1 uncultured Porphyromonas sp. | reverse complement strand
ACCTATGGGAAGGGGAAGAGCGAGACACTTCGGATCGAACCGAACCGATAAATCATTACATTGGATCCCTCTGCACAGGGATCAGAAGTGTCTCCGATCTATTACCGGTATTAGTACTCACTAATACCGGTAATAGTGTAAACTAATACCGGTAAAAGAAATCCCCCTGAGGTAGAAGAGTATTCTCGGCTGCTATACTGCGAATAAGAGACGGTAGCATTTCACAGGTCTCAGATTCACAGGTCTCAGAGCGAGAGCCGCAGAGAGAGGAGGATCGTCCTCGGGCGGAGGTCGTACCGGTAGGCGTACCTATTGACGGTGTCGAAGGTGAGGTAGCGGTAGGACTGGTGATTGAGCAGGTTGAGCACACGGAGGTCGACTGAGAATGACTTCTGACGGTAGGAGAGCGCCGTACTGAGCTGGGGGAACGTCCGGTCCGGTCCCTCAAAAGCAGTAAAGGTGGTGACCCGGCAATTTGTCCTCCAGACCACACCTCTAAGCAGTGGCACACTCACGCCGGCGCGATGGCTGTAGGAGATGACCGGCTGAGCGTTGGTGCCTCCGTAGCTCATCATCGTGCGGCTGAGGTTGTACGAGTAGGAGAGCTCCAGCCCTCGGATTGGCGTGGTGGAGAGCTCAGGTGTGACATACATTGTGGAGGAGCTGTAGGGTAGGAGCACCTCATTTTGCATCACCCGATAGTCGGCACGGGAGACTCCGGTATAGAATCGGAGGGCAGTCTTATAGGCGTGGAAGCGCTTCGTCACCGTGAGGTCACCATTGTAGAGGTGCGATACGTTATCCGTCTGCAGCGCACCGGTGCCGATCATGTCCTCCTCTATCGTCTGAGTCGCGAGGGTATTGCTCCGGATCCGGGTGTAGCCCCCGCTGAGCCGAACAAACCACATCTTCATCGGCTGGCTGAAGCGGTAGTCCCCATTCACATTGATCATGGAGCTCTCAGAGAGTGTCCCGGAACCGGTGGTGGTTTGAGTCAGTCCGGTACGAATCGGGGCGGAGAGGAAGGAGGCAGCTCCGCCATAGCCACTGCTGTAATTGGCACCAAGGCTGACCTCGGAGAAGGGACTCAGCGCAAAGTCCGCCGACAGAGAGGGGTTGATGGTAAAGAGCGGGCGAGAGAGCCTGAGAGGTCGGTCCCCGCTATTGCGGAGCGAGAGGTAGTTGCCCGTGAGTGCCAGCGTGGCGCTCAGGACACAGCGAAGCCCTCGCGGACGGGTATAGGTGTATCCTGTCGACAGCCCGAGAGAGGTAGTGCTCACATCGAGGTCATTCAGCGCAGTGCGCTCGGCACCCTCCTGCTGCTGATAGGTCTCCACATGGTCACCCGAGTAGGTCAGTCCCAAGGTGCCGTTGAGCCTGTGCGCCCCCTTAGTCTCACTAAGCGTATAGGTGGCACTCGCCCCGGCAGATCCGCCCTGAGCATACTGCCGAAGAGAGACCTCATCTGCGGCTCCGATACCCAGCCACTGATCCGGGATCGTCACGAGACTCACCCGCCCCTCCACTCGGTGGTTTTGGGTTCCGCGACGGCGGCTGTACGCGATCTCATCGAGGAGAGAGAGACCACGAGACTGCTTTTGCACAAAGTGGGATCCGCCACCGCCGAGCAGGGTTGGCACTTGATCATCAGAGATCTTTCCCCCGAGGACAAAGCTATTACTCAAGAAGTATCCCTCCTGATTGTCCCGATACTCGATCTCTACGCCCGGAAGATGGACGAGTGCGGTGGGATTGCTCTCCTCGCTTATCACTGTCCCGTCAGCGAAGCGTCTCTCAATCGCATAACCGTAGCCGGTAGAGCTGCGTCCATAGCGTGCCTGCACACGGAGCTGTCGATCATCCGAGAGGGCGCGGAGGACTGACCCGGAGACGGAGAGATCAAGGGGACTGAGATAGAGCTCCCGATCGATCGGTGGTGCTGATGCAGAGGCCTCGCCGATCACACGCTCCGCAAGAGCAGTAGGCGAGTCCCCTCTCACGATCAGATCCAGAGCGTCATCCCGAGCACGCTCCGTCTGATTGCCTCCGGATAGCAGCGCCATATACTGCAAAGAGTGAGCAAAGAGCATCGACGAGAGCGAGCCGTCGTATCGCACCCTACCCCCATAGCCGATCGCTCCATTCCCCGACCAGATGGGGCGGCTCTTCGCATCCTTCTCAAGTCGGACATTCAGTGCCACGTCATTCGACGGCACGTCCTTATCTATCTTCCGATCCTGATGGTGCCTCATAACATCGACCGAGGCTACCTTCTTGGCATCCAAGTTTCGTGTCGCCTTGTGGTACTGCCCGCCGAGGAGATCCATTCCCTCGATATAGAAGTGGCTGATCGCCTTGCCGAGATAGCTGATCTGTCCCTTGGGATCCACCTCCACACCCGGCAAACGCTTGATTGCATCCTCCAGGGTGTAGTCACCCGCTTCAGTAAAGGAACGGAGGAGATAGGTGAGCGTATCCGACCGCTCGATGATCGGATAGGCCTCCACCGTCACCTCCTGCAGCTGTGAGACACGCGGAGAGAGACGGAGCGTTACCTCGTGTCGGTCGGGCGTCAGCGAGAGGCTGTCCGTCTCGTACGAGAGATGACTGATAGAGAGCTTCATCCTCGGGTAACTGCGATCGGATGTGAGGGCGAAGCGTCCTCCCTTGCGGGTAAAGGCAAAGGCGAGGATCTGCCCCTCGTGACTCAGCGTCACCCGGGCGCCCACGACCGCCTCTCCCTCACCACCGGTTACCCGTCCGGAGAGCTTATACTCCTGAGCAAGAAGCGGGAGAGTGCAAAGGAGGAGCAGGAGCGAGAGGAAGCAGCGGCGGGGTCTCATCACTTCAGCTCCAGGGGCTGGGTCGTAGAGACAAGAGGTCGTAGTGTAAAGCCATTGATCATGACGACTTTTTGACCATTGTCGTTACGTCGGACAGTCATCTCGGTGATGCCGTCCATGGGGATCTCCGTCTGACGCGACTTTGCCTTGATAAAATCCTGACGGTTAGTCCGGATCGCCATGGAGCGATCAGGCTCCGGTAGCGGAGTAGTAGCCTTGGCGAAGCGAACCGCCGTGAAGTGGTGCATTCCCTCGGCATCCTCCGCCTCGAGGATCAGACCGGGAAGTCCGTGGAGCTTCCATGGACCAAAGGCGGAGGGGATCCCGGGAGCATACCGCACGACCCAGGTCCGTCCACCATAGCTACCCGTGGCGGTCTTGCAGCTATAGCCACACACCTCCTTGGTCTCCTCTGAGAGGGTCCAGTCGATCGACATCATCGGCTCGGTGTAGGTATAGTAGGAGAGTGGGATGGTCTCCATAAGCGTCATCTCTCCACGCCCCAGATCCATAGTGACGCAGGGGTCGAAGTAGAAGAAATTGTCCACCGCAGCCATCTGCAGACTCTGCAGGAGACTGTCCGGACGGGTAGTCTCGGCCATCAGCGAGTCCACCCGGTAAGAAGTATAGTCTCGACAGTAGCTACGCTGGTCTCCCATCCGGAGCATCACCAGCGTGGAGAGTTCCTGAGGGTGACTCTTGCCATCCTGCTCCTGAGCACCCATGATGGTTACCATAACGTTCAATCCGCTCTCTTCGTCCTCTGAGGAAGTGGTCGGACCGCTGTAGTGATACCGGTAGAGACACTCATACTGGTCTGACGGGCTCTGAGCGAGGAGACTGGGGGAGACAGTCAGCAGCAGGAGCACTGAGATAAGCAGCAGAAGCGTACGTAAGTGGGAAGGGTTCATAATCTTGTCTGTTGGTGGTTGATACGTGCGTCAAAGATAGCGCATTTTCTCATGACGGAACCTAGGTTCAACTTCGAAGTGCAACACTATAGGAAAAAGCGAATAAATCGTACCTTTGCAGCATCACGTGGAGAGATTTGTGTCTGCTTGCAACCACGCTAAAACAATGCTAAAAGGCACTCTTGAGTCAATGAACGATGGTCGGAGCTTCTTGCTCACGGATCGTGGTGTCTGACCGAGAGGGGCTTTGCGCATTGCGTGCTTATAGGATAAAGTTCTCTTCTCGGATTGTAGACATTGTACACTTCATCTTCTTAGGTTCATTGATATATGAAAACTTCTGATACCTATCTCTTCAGCTCCGAGTCTGTGAGCGATGGACACCCGGATAAGGTGGCCGACCAGATCTCTGATGCCCTCTTGGACAACTTCCTTGCTCAGGATCCCAAGAGCAAGGTGGCATGTGAGACATTAGTGACTGCCGGTCAAGTACTTATTGCCGGAGAGATCACCTCTGACGCTTACGTCGACCTGCAGTCTGTCGTGCGAGGAGTGATCGCTGACATTGGTTACACCAAGGGCGAGTATGGCTTCGATGCGCAGTCGGTCGGTATCCTCAGCGCCATCCACGAGCAGAGCCCTGACATCCATATGGGTGTCGTGCGGGAGTTGGACGAGGACCAGGGCGCAGGAGATCAGGGGATTATGTTTGGCTACGCCTCATGTGAGAGCGACAACTACATGCCGCTTCCGATCGAGCTGTCTCACTCGATGCTGCAGATCCTATCCCAGATCCGCAAGGAGGAGCCGGACCTTATGCCCTACCTTCGTCCTGATGCTAAGGGACAGGTGACACTGGAGTATAA
>NZ_CAKRLH010000126.1 GCF_934359325.1 uncultured Porphyromonas sp. | reverse complement strand
TCGTATCGCCCATAGCGGTAGTACCCATTAGCCCGACCGCCCCAGCCGTAGTTGCAGTGGAGAAAGAGTTCATTCTCCGTGCGGAGGAGACCATCCACGATCCAGGTGTGGAAGGTGAGGTCCTCCCGCCCGGCAGTGAGGATCACCGGCAGCCCGCTCCGGAGGCTCTGCTCGATCGTCCCTCTCAGCCCCCACCAGTGAAGTCTTGCCTGATGGAAGCCCATCCGGGTGAGGAGAAGGCGGATACGCCAGGGCCAGGTGAGCCCAAAGTCGGTCGTGTAGGTCGTCGAGAGTGCTTCGCCTATCTCTGAGAGAAATCGGCCTGCCATCTCCCGCTCGGAGGCGGTAGAGGTGATCCCGGGATGGAGGGCGGAGACCCGCTCGAGGGAGCGGTAGAGAGGGTTTTTGGAGTTGTGCTCGACCGCCAGCCGGGTGAGGAGCTGTGCCAGCGCCACAGGAGCGCAGCCGGCAGGAGATCGACCGATCGGTGATGAGGGTCGCAGACCTCTTCGGATCGGGGTATTGAGGTCAAAGGGGCTACCCTGATGCCAGATCGTACGCACCATCATCGGGATGTACTCCGTCACATCTTCGGGCGTGATCAGGTCGGAGCCGCTGACGAGATCCATCAGACTTTGTCTCTTTTCCTTCTCAGTCATGCTCTTCCAGATACCGTCGGATCGCCTCTGTCACCTGCTCCGCCGCCTCGCGCTCTTCCGCACTGTTTCTCAGGTGTCCTATTGGGACAGTCACATGGGCTCGGGAGTAGTAGGGCTCCCTCTTCTCCGACACCATTTCGAGGTAGTCGCAAACTTCGCTTCTCGTCTTGTCCGCTACTGCCGGTCGGGTCGCTCGGACGCTGTAGAGCCTCTCGGCGAGTAGGTCAAGCGGTGAGCGGAGGTAGACTACCAGCCCATGGGCGAGCATCCGATCCATATTGTCCTCCCAGGTCGGCAGCCCCCCGCCGGTGGCTATGAGGGTGTCCTCCACCTGCAGCAGCTCCAGCAGCGCTACACGCTCTCTCTTGCGAAACTTGTCGATCCCGCAGCAACCGATCATTGACGAGATGGAGGCGTGGTACCGGCTCTCGACGAAGAGGTCTGTGTCGACAAATCGCACCCCAAGCCGCTCGGCAACGATCCGCCCGATGGTACTCTTCCCCACGCCGGGGAGTCCTATGAGGAATAGTGGTCTCACGCTGCTGTCGCTCTTACCTTACGATACATAACTCCATAGAAGACGAGGGCAATCCCCTCCGAGACGGCGGTGAGGATAAAGATAACCATCGTCAGCCCCCTGTCGTAGAGCAGTCCGCTCAGAGCTGAGCCGGCGAGTAGCGCCAGCCCGTAGAAGGTATTGAAGAGCCCGAAGCCGAGTCCGCGCTTCTTGTACGGCGTCAGGTCGGCTATCGCCGAGCGCATCACAGTCTCATGAGCGCCGAGGATCACACCGAGGATCACCATACCGGAGATGACCACCGGGACGGAGGTGCTGAGGGTAAGGACCGGGAGTAGCAGGGTCAGTAGCGGCACGATGAGGAGCACCAGGATGCCGCCCGTCCTGGAGCCGGTCCTCTCCTTGAGCCGATCGTAGGTTCGCCCGATGAGCAGTGCCACTAAGGCATCGACACCCATGGCGCCGGCGTAGAGCATGGTGATCATCGTGTCGGACATGACGGACCGGACCTTGAGGTGATAGCCGATGATCCCGAAATTGAGCAGACCAAAGGCGGTGAAGAAGGTGAAGGCGGAGTAGATCCAGAACATCCGGCTCAGCTTACCCTGCTTGTCGGTCGGGGCAACTGCGCCGTGCTCTCGCTCCAGGTGCGACACTCGCCGCCAGACGTAGACGAGGAAGAGCATCAGGACCACGAAGGGGATCGCGAGTAGCTTGTATCCGAGCTGAAACTCCTCCACGCCGCTCTGACCTGCGTAGTAGAAGACTGCGGTAAAGATCAGCGGTCCGAGGAAAGCCCCGAGCTGGTCGAGCGCCTCCTGCAGTCCGAAGGCAAAGCCCAGCCCCACCTGTCGCTCCGAGATGCCGGAGAGGAGCGTGTCCTTGGCGGGGCTGCGGAAGGCCTTCCCGATCCGCTCCGTCAGGATCAGGACGATGAGTACGCCCCAGCTGGTGGTGCAGCCCATCAGGGGGATCACGAAGTGGACCCCATAGCCGAGGAAGAGGAAGAGCCAGTACTTGCCACTCTTGTCGAGGATGACGCCGGAGATGAGCCGGAGCGCATAGCCGATGAACTCTCCCAGCCCAAATACCAGCCCCACCTGTGCTGCCGACACGCCGAGCAGACTGAGGTACTGACCATTGACACTACGAGCCGACTCGTGGACGATGTCTCCCAGCATGCTGATGATGCCGAAGAGGACGATCACTCCGAGTACCTGTCTCCGGACAGACTTGTCCTGTGTATGATCTGCTGTCATAATATTAGCCTTTTGCGCCACAAAGGTACTCAATCGAGAGGTCGTATAGTACCCCGCTCTCATCCTCGTGACACAGGATCGGTCCACCGCTTCCGGTCTTGCCATTAAAACCCCTTACTTCTAGGCTGTTATAAGTGTGTTAAGGTCGTGGGTGTGCAACGATCTGGCTATCAGTATGAAGAGAAGCGCTATTTCTATACCCGGTATTAGTATCCACTATTACCGATATTAGTGTCGACTAATACCGGTAATAGTGGATACTAATATCGGGTATAGTATGAGGGTGTCTCCATGCGACCCGGATCCGCTTCCCCGGCTTGATTCGTTCTCCCTCGTCTCTTCTCACGCTTTCATCCAAAGGAAAAAAGGACCCTTGACCTAAGCCAAGAGTCCTTTTGTATCATATAAACCCTCGTCTACCGGGGATCTGTTTATGCGCCGACGCGTATCACCTCTCCCGGTCGGATCATGCTGCTCTTGCGGAGCTTCGGATTGAGTCTCCGGATCTGAGCCACTGAGGTGCCGGTCTTCTTGGCGATGTGAGACAGAGTATCGCCCTTGCGGACCCGGTAGGTCTTGAAAGAGTTGTCCCTCGTCTTCGTATTACTCGCTCTGTATTGGCTTGATGAGTTGCTTCGGGTTGAGCGACCCTTGGCATAGACGTACATCTCATTGCGAGGCGCACCGCTGGCAAAGTCGATCAGCTGCTGAGGATTGAGTGCGATGCCCATAAATCGGGTCTCATAGTGGAGGTGCGGACCGGTAGAGCGTCCGGTGCTGCCGCCAAGTCCGATCGCGTCACCGGCATGGACGACGGTATTCTCCTTCACGAGCTGCTTGGAGAGGTGACCGTAGAGGGTCTCCAGACCATTGGGGTGACGGATCACCACATACTTACCATAGCCTCGTCCATCGATGTCGACCAGTCGTACGCGACCGGAGAAGGTGGCGCGGACGGTGTCGCCGCGATTGAGGTCAATGTCCACGCCGTAGTGCATACGACGGAAGCGACGACGATAGCCGTAGCCGCTATTGATGCGGCGGATGCCATCCAGTGGGTAGACAAATTCCTTGAGACTGATCTCGTAGCGAGAGGGGATGACAGCAGACGCCCCGTGGATGGGGTTTAGGGAGCTGTTCCAGGAGTCCTCGCCGTAGAGGTCGACAGAGGGATAGAGGAGATCCTCCTCGGTCAGTTCGTCCAGATTTAGAGACTCATTAATTGCCTTAGCGAAGCTGGTGACCAGCGTTGTGTCTCTGTAATTGAGGTTAGAAGCGAGTAGCTGCGCGGCAGCTCCGGTTTTCTTGTCCGCGTCCTTAGAGACGACCTCGGTGGACTTTCGGTTGTGGTGATTGGTCGTTTCGTTACTCTTCTGTGCATAGCCAAGGGCACAAGTGACGAGTAATGCTCCGACAGCCACCACTCTCCGAAGTAGTGAGTTGGGTGTACTCATTCTGTAATAAAAGAAGGTTGACATCCCCTCCTCAGACTCCCTCAAGCTTTGGCGTGCTCTCATCGTCCACAGCAGTACGGGACGCCAAGACCAAGTCAACTCCGGAGGACGAAACAGGAGAAGATATAAAACACAATTACCGTAGGCGCTCCCTCTCAGATTTTGACTATGAAAGCTCATCGCCACAGTGGCCCCGTACACTTACGAGCGGCTCACACGGGCAACAGTCTCCCAAGAGAGAGAACTCTTACACGGCGCAAGGTACATATTATTTTCCAGGTCGGCACAAGTAATATCTCCTTTGCCCATATATTTAAGCACTTTTTAGCACCGTTTTGACTTCAGGCGCTCTCTTTGTGTATGCTTCGCTGCTCGCGGACCTGTCGCCGGTCGTGGTGGATCACCTGGAGGGCGTTGAAGATGTTCTGGAAGATAGAGTAGGCCGCTTGCGACACGGAGGCGATGGGATTGAGGTACGACTGGATCATCCATATGCTGATGGAGGAGTTTTTCTGCCCCAGAGCCTGACCGATGGTGACGCTCTCGCCGAGTACCCTTCTACTCATTGCCTTGCCGACAGAGTACTGGATGATGCAGGTGACGAGGCCGATCAGCACCAGCACGACAATCATCGTCGCCACGCCCTGACTCTCCTGCGCTACGAAGTGGACGGTATTGGCGATGACGAGCGAGAGGAGGAAGATCCATATATAGAGGGAGGCGGAGGAGAGGGAGCGAACCTTGGCGTG
>NZ_CAKRLH010000125.1 GCF_934359325.1 uncultured Porphyromonas sp. | reverse complement strand
CTCCACAACCGTCTCACCTCCCCCACCACGGTGACCCTCCGCGATGCCACCCGCGACCAAGAGCAGCAGGTAACCCTCGCCCCCGGCACGCCCCTCACCCTGCACCTGTAATCCTTTTCCTACCCTTCAATTCTTTTACCGGTAATAGATTTATCTTTTACCGGTATTAGTATAACCTATTACCGGTATTAGTGAAATCTAATACCGGTAATAATTTGCGCCCTATTTCTGAGAGGGTTAGGTCGTATGGGAGGATATGGCTAGATTTGTCATACCCACTCACTTTATATCAAATACTACTACTATGGACGAGAGAAAAGATCTGCATGTGACCCACCGTAAGGCGGATGGTCAGTGGCAAGTCCTCAGCGAGGGCAACCCCAAGGCACTTCACCTGTGCGCCACCCAGGAGGAGGCTATCCAGGCTGCGCGTAAGACCGCCATCGATCGAGGCACGTCGGTCGTCATCCACGGCATGGACGGCAAGATCCGCGAGGTCTACTCCTACGACGATAGGAAAAAGAAGTAAAGTCTCCGACAGTTAGGCGGACGGCTCGTCAGGGTCGTCCCCTTTGTCCCGGGTCATTGGCGCTACGCCCATTGAGCCGGAAGGGGTGTGGATACCCTTCTCTTGCGAGACAAATGTCAGTCAGTAGTGGAGCGGCGTGTCTTGTCGCCCCAGAGGAGGCGACGGAGCGACTGGACCGGGCGACTATTGAGTAGCCGCTCACTTCGCTCCTGTCCGATCAGGCGATAGAGTACCCGCTTGATACGGAAGATCGTTCCGAGGTGGCGTGCATAGGGGTCGTCGCTCTGCCAGGTGGCGGCGTAGTGGTGGATCGTTCGGCTGCGGGGCGTGAGCGTCACACGGTGGCTGACGAAGTCCATGGTGTAGAAGTAGTCTGCGGGGTAGACCGTCACGTCTCCCACCCGCTGGAGCCGGTCTTGGAGCCGAAGCCCTTTCTCCTGCAGCGTCGTGGTGAGTAACTGCGGATTGGGCGTGAGGTCGAGTGTCCCATCGGACAGACGGAAGTGACGGTTCTCATAGTGGTTGAGCAGCTCTTGGATAAAGGGGTGGTGTGGCTCGGCGGCGATGATCCCCGCCAGCACGTGCAGCCCCACCTCCTCGCCCAGTCCGACGAAGGCGGTGTCGTCCAGTAGGTCGTCTATGGAGCGGATCACATCCATGTCGGTGTCGAGGTAGATCCCGCCCTCTCGCTCGAGGGCGTAGAGGCGTGCCACGTCGGAGACAAAGGCGTACTTCCCCGCCTCGTAAGCCTCCCGGGTGTAGTCGAGCCGGTCGATGTCGAAGGTCTTCTCCGTCCACGCCCTCAGCTCATAGCCGGGGAGCTTCGCCCGCCAGCTCTCCACCATGGGGGGCAGAGGATTGGGGCCAAACCAGCAGTAGTGTATGATCTTGGGTATCATCGTGGGGCGTATCTCCGCTGATCTTTTTTCCTAAAGTATCGACCGATGGGACGGAGCAGCGTCCAAGTGCGCGGCATCCTCGGTCGCTCTGCCGGCGGGATCAGGTCGTAGTAGCGCCAGACGCTGATGATCGACCGCAGGCGGGTCCTGAGCGGCACCTCCCGATCCTGAGCCAGCTCGAGGTGGTAGGTGAGGGCGGATCGGGGCGAGTGGTAGAGGAGGCTCATATACTTTGCGCTAAGGCCGTCGTCGCGGTACTCGCAGAGGTAGATGACCCGATTGAGGAAGCGAAAGCGGTACTGCCGGTCGAGGCGGTTCCAGACCAGCGCCTCGGTGCAGAAGCGCTCGCCCTCCAGCTCGGGGAAGGGGTACCTCCGCAGGTAGTCGGTCCTGAAGACCTCCGCCATATCCTGCATCATCCCCCGCCGGTGACGGATCGTCCTCAGGTGGTCGTCGAAGATTTCTTCTCCGAGGTCTCCCGAGGGGGTGCCGTCGAGGGCTCCCCGCAGCCCCACCAGCCCGGCAAAGGTGGGGTCATCGCTGATCCGCTTCGTCTCTCTCAGGATCGTCTCCACCGCGTCCGACGGCAGCCGATCATCGCTGTCGACGATGAAGAAGAAGTCGCCGATTGCCTCCTTTACCCCACTATTGATCGCCCGGTGCTTGCCGCCATTAGGCTGACGGTGGTAGTGGATGGGGAAGGGGTTGGACGCCCGAATCCAGCCCTCTACGAGCGACCTCGTGTCGTCTGTGGAGCCGTCATCGACGATGATCCACTCGAGGTCGTGACAGCTCTGCTCCCTCAGGCTCTCGTAAAGCTTGGGGAGGATGTAGGCGCGGTTGTAGGTGGGGGTAAAAATCGTCAGCATAAGCGGTCAGCGGATCTTTCGCTTGATGCTCCAGAGCAGGTCGGAGAGCCGGTAGGAGCTGCGGGCGTAGTCCATCAGCCGGAAGGCGATGCGCCGCGCTCCCTGCTCGGAAGGGTAGCGGTACCGGAAGCGGCTCATGATCTCCGCAAAAGCCTTTTCTTCCCCGGCACGGGCGATCTTATTCATCGCCATATCGGCGAGGATATCGTCGTACCACGGAGCCAGCAGGGCGGCGTAGTCTTCGCCTTTGCCACCATAGGGATAAGTCTCGTCAATCCAACTGAGCAGCCGGCAGGCCGCATTCAGCTCCTTGGAGGCCTTAGGTCCCTGCGTGATCGCCCCGGGTCGCTCCCGCCGGTAGTTGTACACCACGGCACCACCGTAGTAGCCGATGCGTCGGCAGTGGGGCATCGCAGAGATGAAGAAGGCGACATCCTCCCCCGGCTGTATCGGGATGAAAGTGAGCCGGCCCCGCTCCACCACCGACCGATGCATGATGAAGGACCAGGAGGTGGCGTAGCTGCGGTGCCGGTGGATCAGTTCGCGCCCGGTGACGATCCGCTCCCCGAGGGCGGAGAAGTCGATATTGGGTCGGGTGGTGCCGTCGGGGTAGCGGTCTGCCCAGTCGAGGAGGCAGAGGTCGAGCCGTCGAGCTTCCGCATCAGCGAGCAGCCCCGGCAGCACGCCCTCCTCGAGCCAGTCGTCCGAGTCTACATGGAGGAGGTACTCTCCTGAGGCGAGGGCGAGGGCAACGTTTCGGGCAGAACTGAGCCCGCCATTCTCCTTATGGTGATAGATGAAGTGTGGCTCCCGCACCGCATACGCCCGAGCGATCTCTCCCGACTCGTCCGTGCTTCCGTCGTCGACGAGGATCACCTCGTAGCTCCCGACATCCAGTCCCTGAGCGAGGAGCGAGTCGAGGCACTGCCGCAGGTAGGGCGCGACGTTATAGATCGGGACCAGTATGGAGAGCTTTCTTGTCATCGCTGCACCACCTCTGCCAGATAGTCGAGGGAGAGGTGCCTCTGCTCCTCAAGCTGCTGCCGGACCGCCTCGTAGTCGGGGCTGAAGGAGAGGAGCGGAGCCCCCTCGCCAAGACAGCCGGTGAGGTCGAAGTCCTCCAGTAGACCGGTCACCTTGATCCGATTGAAGTCTGTCGGGAAGACCGTCATCGGCACCTCCGCCAGCAGTCCCAGCACCGTGCCGTGGAAGGTATTGGTCACCACCCCGGCGGCGTGGGCGAAGTAGCCGATGAGCGTCTCCGGCTCCAGCGCGAGGTTGCGATTGGCCCAGGGGTGGTAAAAGCCGATGGAGACGATCTCCAGCCCCTCGCGTGCGGCGTAGTTCTCGATCTGCCGGACGACGACGGGGTCCTCCCGCCGATAGTCGTAGCCGTAGACGAGGAGGTAAGGCCGTGCCGGCGCCGGTGGGGCGATCTGTCGCTCGGCGTCAAAGCCGTCCAGCAGCACCGGGTCAAGCGTCCGGATGGGTCGACGCCCCGTCAGCTCCTCCACGATGTCGGCGGAGTTGGCATCCCGCACCGATATGTGATCCATCGCCGAGAGTGCCGCCCGGACCATCGGGAGACAGTGCCGATCAGCGATCTCAGTCATAGTGGTGGAGCCAAAGGAGGCGGCGTAGGTCGACACCCGGTCGGAAGGGACTCCGAAGCCCCATCTTGCGGGAGTGATCCCGGCATGGAGGGTAAAGACCTCATCGCTACCGATCAGCACCCCCTCGAGGTCGCGGTAGTCGGCGATCCGTCCCCCGCGCAGCCCTTTGTCTCGGACAAATCGGCGGAGGACCGTTCGCTTGCGCTGGGCAAAGAGGAAGCGGTCACCCCTCCAGAGCCACTCCTCGGGGCGGTCTATCGAGATGCCACCGGCATTGGACCCCTCCTGAGGGGCGAAGTCGTGATTTTCCTCATACCCCAGAGCCCTTGCCTCGATGCCGAAGTGGCGGCGGAGGACCCGCGTGAGTCCGTAGAGCTGGAGCACGGTGCCGTAATTGGTGACGTCGTCAAAGGTGATGATCCCGTACATAAGCGTTATGATAAAAGTGTCTCCTCGGGTGGCCGACGCCGTGAGGGGGTGGTGAGGATCGGCGTGGCGGGGAAGCCGATCGGGACGATGGCGATGAGTGCCTCCGACTCGCGGCAGCCGGCGAGGCTGAGGATCCTCGCTTCGTCCCGAGGGAGGAGCGAGGCATTGCCGGCGCAGGCGCCCACGCCGTGGTAGTGGAGGGCGTAGAGGAGATTCATCAGGTAGATCCCCCCGTCGATGTAGGGCTGCTGCCGATCCATCCCCTCCATATAGGTAAAGGTGAGGTCGGCGGTGACGAGCAGCAGCTGCCTGATCCCCTCGCTCTCGCTGCGGAAGCCGCCCTGCAG
>NZ_CAKRLH010000124.1 GCF_934359325.1 uncultured Porphyromonas sp. | reverse complement strand
CCGGTATTAGTGATCACTATTACCGGGTTTAGTGATCACTAATACCGGGTTTAGAATTCACCGAACTCTATCCAGCCCGGTACGATACTCCCCGGCGTCGGGGAGTACGATCCCCTTAGAAGTGGTACTCCAGCCCGACCAAGAGATAGCCGGGGAGACCTCTGTAGTACTCTCTGTACCGATATCCGGGGTAGACCCTCTCCTGGAGCCACTCCTTGCCGTCGAGATGCAGGAGATCCTTCCCGCGTATCGAGGCGGTCCACTTGCCCCACTTGTAGTACACCTGAAGTGCGAGCTCCATGAGTTCTTGTCGACTCTTCTCCTCGCTCTCCGTCAGACTCTTATACGTCCCGCTGACCTGGTAGGAGAGTGACCTGTGGCGTCCCTTGAGTGCAAGGCTGCCCCCGGTCTCTGTCAGGCGGTGGTCGCTATGGTCGCGTGAGCCACTCCACACTCTCAGGTCGCCGAAGAGACGGAGCGAAGCATTTACAGGGCTATGACGAAGTCGGCTCGTGAGACCGAAGTCCGAGTGGAGTCGCTTGGAGCAGAGGAGCATCTCCTCGCCGTGGAGTACAAAGGGAGTCTCAGAGATACTCCCCTTCAGTCCTGCAGAGATGTCAATAGGTGATCGGAAGAGTGCAGAGGAGTAGCTGATCGACCCCTGGAGTATCTCCTCCCTTCCGCCATCGCGGTATCTGTATAGCGAGATTGGTCCGCTCTCCATCACTTCCATACGCCCATTGTCGGTGGACAGGTGGTATGAGAGATGGGAGAGGAAAAAGAGCCGGTGGCGAAGGTTAATGAAAGAATAAAGCACCATCGCATCCGTTATCCCTGCTATAGGGCTGTTGATGAGCGAGGACTGTCTTATGCGGCTGTGGTCTTCGATCCACCTGACCCTTGAGAGACGCTCCATAGCTACCGGGAGCTGTCGGTGCTCGCCGTAGAGGATAAGGTCGTTGCCTTCATCGAAGTGCAGTGTGACCTGCGCCGTGGGGCGGAGGCTTAGGTTAGGATCCTCTATACTCCGGTCGGAAGTACGAAAGGCATAGCGTGCGTAGGTGAGTCCGGCTCCCCCATCCAGCTGTAGGAGTCCCTTCCTCTTGGTGAGTCCCAGATAGCCCTCTATGCGATCAGCGGCGAGGCGCTCGGTGGTGGTACCGATCCCCATCTCCTCGGCGAGGTACTCGGAGGTGTGGCGGTCGCTCTTGGCAGAGATCTCCGCCTTTGCTAGGAGATCCTCCTGTAGTGGGAAGAGACTTCCTACGTAAATCTGTGAACTGACTCTCCGATCGGATAGGCGGTAGTCTATCCCTCGATAGTCGCCGTCACTCGCTGCAGGGAGAGCGAGGTGCTTAAGTAGCTGAGGGAGAGAGGTCTCAAGTCCTTCCTCCATCCCGTCCTGCTCCAGCATAGCATAGACTCCGCCGTAGAGCAGCCCCTTGCCTATGAGATACTTTGCCTCAGTGCTTCCGCCCAGCTGTCTGTAGTGCCGGCTCAGTGTCTCACGACTCTTCTCTGGCTGACTATGGACAGAGCTGAGGAACTCTCCCCGATCCCTCTCCCGTGTGAGTGCGGCCTGCATGGTACTGTGGAGCGCAAAGCGGTGGGAGGGAATCCATCGCTGCCCGATCTGCTGCGTCAGGAGGAGGTCACGCTGATCGCGATCATAGCTCTCGCCGTAGGTTGGTAGACTCTCCTCAGAGACGATGGGACTATACTCGTACCGGCTCTCTCCTGACTGAGCCCTGCGTGACTCATGGAGTAGTGTGGTCGAGTGCAGTCGGTAGTCCGCCCGGGGCCGCCAGGCGAGAGATACTCCTCCCACGGCTCCGCTGCGGGAGTACTCATCGGGGCGGGATGAACTGAGCCGCTCTGTACCGGGCGGTAGAGGCAGGGGCTTCTCCTGCGATGATATACTTGGGTAGAGGGTGGAGTAGGTGCTGACTTCGCTCTCTGTAAGCAGCGGATCCCCGGTATTTGCCCCTGCACCTTGCAGACTGAGAGAGAGCTTGTCGCTGACTGAGATCGTCGTGGCGGATGGAGCATAGCGTCCCTTTGCCCCGGCGACCAGGGATATACGTCCGGTCGTGCTGAGGGGACGCTTGGTCTTTAGATTGAGTGCTCGCTGCTTGTGTGAGGTGAAGTCTTCGCCGATATCACCATCCTTGTAGTCATTGATCACCTCGATCTCGTCGGCAAAGTCAGATGAGAAGGTGTTCAGTGCTGTGGAGGTGTCTGTCGTCAGCAGATCCTTGTTATTGATCAGGATCTTATGGATCGGAGACCCCTGGAAGGTTAGTTGTCCCGAGCCATCGATCTGCATACCCGGCAACTCTCGGACCACGTCTCCCAGGGTTTGCTCCCCGCCGCTTGCAAACTTCTTGCTATCAAAGACTATCGTATCTCCCCTTGCGTAGACATCCGGCGATGAGGCGGAGACGACCACCTCGGAGAGGGTCTCAGTCGATGGGCGAAGGCGGATCATGAGACTGTCTATCTCGGAGCTGTCGGACAGATCGAGCTCCCTCCTGTAGGTCCGAAATCCGATGAGCCGCACCGTCAGCCACCGCTTGGGAGGATCTCCCGGTACATCCTCCAGGACAAATCTTCCCTCCGGATCCGTGACGACATATAGTCGTCCCTGCTTGGCGTCCCGGTCTGTCGAGAGCTGCACCATGGCATAGGGAAGAGGTCTGCCCTCTTCGTCCAATACCTGGCCCTTCACCGTGAGGTCTGACTGGGCAAATAGGTGTGTACTGGTGAGGCAGAGCAACAGCAGCAGACCCAGGACTCTGAGGCGGGAGAGGTGCATAGTACCTGTCTACTGTACGATCCTGATGGTACCCCCTCCGATCTCCATACTGCCACCGTTCTCGAGGAGTGGACCCAGTATCTCATCCACAATCGCCTCGTACTGCTCCTCCGTGCAGGGCTTCCCCTCTTTCGTGAAGGCTATGCCACTTATGCCGGGATCTGTCGTGACCCCTCTGAGGCTATACGTATGGTCTCCCCACCGCATCGAGACCACCGCACCGGGCAGACCGGTGAGTCCGACGGGTCCTGCCGAGACCGGTAGATCATCAGCGATCCAGAGTACCGGCTTCTCCCGGTCGGTCGGGCGTACCTTGGAGCAGTTCATCCCTCCGATCACCTTAGTTTCATCGGTGAGATCCCACTTGTACTTCCGACAGCCGGTGATGAGATAGGGGCCACCCAGTATCGTACTCTCATCCCTGCGCATATAGCTCCCCGTCGACAGGTCTGTCAGACAGGCGTCTGAGCCGCTCGGGTAGAGGATGCTGTCTCTGACGACCGCATCTCTCTGCAGGGTGGCTGCCGCTTGATTGCCGATGATGTAGAGGAGGTAAAGCTCGTCGGCGGCCTCGGCTGTGGGATCCCCCTCCGTCGGTGGCAGCACCGGGCGCTTGACATAAGTGAGTACGAGCGCTCCCCTCGCCTTAGCAGACGAGTCTTTCTGTCCGTATAGGGTACCTGAGGCGATCAGCAAGAGGGTCACCAGGAGGTATAGAGGTCTCTTCATGGGCAATAAAGAATAAGTTATAAGTTTTCAAAAAGTGCAGGCAAATCCCCGATCTCTATCGGTATCTGCTCCGGGTCCGCCCGGGACTTGTCCGGGTGGTGCGGTCGCTTACAGATGGAGGGTGAGCGGCTTATCAGGGAGGACGGTCACTTGCTGCTCCTTGTCGCGGGTGGCATCGCGGAGGGTTACCGTGGTGGGGGAGGCGAGGCGGTTGTGGAGCGTCACTTCGGTCACCTTCCCATCGCTCCAGCTGCAGTCCACCTCCACGCCTCCGCGGGCGCAGAGTCCGGTGTAGCTGCCGGTGTGCCAGAGGTCCGGTAGGGCAGGGAGGAGCTCGATCACCCCCTCGTGACTCTGAAGCAGCATCTCGGCGATGCCGGCGGTGCCGCCGAAGTTGCCGTCGATCTGGAAGGGCGGGTGGGCGCAGAAGAGATTGGGCAGCGTGCCACCTATGTTGACCAGCTCTCCCTTTTCGTCAAAGGCGGGGACAAAGAGACTCTTGAGGAGTTTTGCGGCGTGGTTGCCATCCTTGAGTCTTGCCCAGAAATTGATCTTCCATGCCCGACTCCATCCGGTACCGGCATCGCCTCGTCTCCTGAGCGTGACGCGTGCCACCTCGGCCAGCTCCGGCGTCTCGCGCACGGTGATAGCGTCACCGGGATAGAGCCCGTAGAGGTGGGAGACGTGGCGGTGGTGGATGTCCATCTCGCGGTAGTCCTCGAGCCACTCCACGAGGTAGCCCTCCTTGCTGACCTGCATCGGCGGGAGCAGCGGCAGGGCATTCGCCATCCGGGTCAGGTCGGGATCATAGGTACCGAGGATCTCGGCGGCTCGCAGCGTGTGGCGGTAGAGCTCGCCGACCAGCTGGGTGTCCATCGTCGGTCCCATGCAGATGTAGGCGATGTGGGTCGAGTCACCGGGGAGGTAAAAGCCATTCTCCGGCGAGGATGAGGGGGCGGTGACGAGCCGTCCGTCCTTAGGCTCCCGGATCATCGTGGAGAGGAAGAAGCGGGACGCATCGAGTAGTGTCGGGTAGATCGCTCTCAGGTATGTGGTGTCCCGAGTAAAGTCGTAGTGGTCCCAGAGGTGGCGGCAGAGCCATGCCCCTCCCGTCATCGTCGCTCCCCAGGAGGCATCCTCGCCGGG
>NZ_CAKRLH010000123.1 GCF_934359325.1 uncultured Porphyromonas sp. | reverse complement strand
CGTACTCTCTATTGAGCAGCTCTCGTGCAGTCACGCTCCACACCTTAGTATTGTCCTCTGAGTCGATAAACTCGATATCCACAGTCATCCGGTACTTCCCGGAGAACTTTGGCGTATTGATACTGAGGAAGGGGTAGTGATCCACCTCGTAGCGACCACCCTTATTGGTCACAAGGTAGTTCCTGAAGCCCGGATCCAGATTGGCCTCACTTCCTGTCCTGTAGTCCGGATTGCTCTCGAGGGCGGTCTTGTAGACGATCGTCAGCTGTCCGCCGGTGGTTAGCTCCTTGAGTCCCTTATCTGTCAGCTCTTTGGCCACCGCACGAGCTCCCGGCTTCATCCGTGACTCCTGATCGGCGAAGGAGAATGTACTGTACTTGATGAAGTCGCGCATCGTCGGGAGAGTATATATGAGTGGCATCGTAAAGCGCCTCGAGGTGACATCCTCCAGGCTGTACATATTAAATGCCTGAGCCAGCAGCTCCTCCGTCAGGATCCCTGAGGGGAGACACTCCTTCTGCAGCGCCAGATCCCACGAAGGGGTGCCGGGGCGGCGCATCTTCAGACTGACCTGATCATGAGTGGGGTCGAGGATCATCGCCGTGATGGTCTCCTCGGAGAGTTTCTGCGTGTCGCGACCTTCGATCTCGAGGATCACATCCCCGGGACGGATGCCGGCTCTGGCAGCGGGGCTGCCTGGGATCACCTCCACGACCACGGCGTGCGAGTCTCCCCAGCTCTCCTGGTAGCTGATCTGGTAGAGCAGTCCTACGTCGCATCGGACGCCAGATCCTCCGACCTTCTGACCATACGATAGTGTCGCTCCGGCCATCAGCGCCATGCAGAGGAGCAAAATAGATCGATACAATCCGTTCATATTCATATAATATTTAGTCTTCTTTGCGTTCAAGTAATCTACACAAAGGTAGATATTTTTCTCTTCTTGCTTCATTGCGTCCGGCAGATGATGGGACAGGGACGCTCGACCCTCTGTGACCCCTCAGACTAATACCGGTATCAGTGAAATCTAAAGTCGGTATTAGTCGACACTAATACCGGTAATAGATTCGACTAATACCGGTATTAGAAATGGCAGATCTCCATCCGCTGATAGTCAGTATGGTGTGGGATGCTCCGTTTCGCTCTCCGAAGTCCGGTCGCTCGGGTGACGGATCCTGATGCATTTGTCCTCTTCCAATGCCCGGATAGTGCACCTGTAGGGCAAAAATCGGACTCAGACGAGGGTACATGATTGTCTGGGTTAGAGAAAAGTGCTATCTTTGCACGCCGATTATTATCAAGAGGTCTGATGTCGAGAGCTATGGCTTATCCTCGCAGGGGGCTGCACGCCCACCACTGATTAGCAAAGAGAGACCGTTTTTCACAGGCCGGGCTCGCGAGACATCTACCGCTGGATATAACTCAATACTAATAAGTTACTAGTAAATGGATACTTTAAGTTATAAGACCATTTCTGCAAATAAGGCAACTGTCGAGGCTGAGTGGCTTCTCGTAGACGCCACCGGTCAGCCCATTGGACGACTCTGCAGTGAGATCGCCAAGTTGCTGAGAGGGAAGCACAAGCCTTCCTTCACACCGCACGTAGACTGCGGTGACAATGTCGTTGTCATCAATGCTGACAAGGCCATCATGACCGGCAAGAAGTGGACCGATCGCGTCTATGTACGCTACACTCGCTTCCCCGGAGGACAGCGTCTCTCCTCTCCTAAGAGAGAGTTTGAGAAGGGTGGTGCAGACCGCCTCGTCCGTCGCATGGTAGCAGGGATGCTGCCCAAGAATCGCCTCGGCAAGACGCTGATCAATCACCTCTACATCTATGGAGGTGAGGAGCACGATAAGGCTGCTCAGAAGCCCCGTAAGATCGAATTCCCCAACCTGAAGTAAGAGAAATAGCATAGCATGGAAGTAATCAATGCACTCGGCAGAAGAAAGGCATCTGTCGCCCGTGTCTATCTCAAGGAGGGCAGCGGGAACATCACGATCAATAAGAAGGCTCTGGAGGAGTTCTTCCCCAATCCTTTCCTCATCCGCATCGTAAGACAGCCTCTGGCTCTCCTCGGTGTAGAGGATCGCTACGACATCAATATCAACGTCAATGGCGGTGGCACCACCGGTCAGAGCGAGGCCTCTCGTCTCGGTATCGCTCGTGCTCTTGTCAAGGTTAATCCTGACGACAAGGCTGCGCTGCGTGCAGCCGGCTTCATGACTCGCGACGACCGTGTTGTAGAGCGTAAGAAGCCCGGTCAGCCCGGAGCTCGTCGTAAGTTCCAGTTCTCTAAGCGTTAACCTAATCGAGCAGTTCGCTGTAAGACTACGTTTAGCATCCAAGCTTGTGAGATGGGGCTCTGTCGCCCCCTACTGCGCAGGCTGATCTCTTAAGATAATCAAGAAGAAAGTAAACGATATATGTCACAAATAACATTTGACCAATTGCTCGATGCAGGCGCACACTTCGGTCACCTTACCCGTAAGTGGAATCCTGCAATGGCTCCATACATCTTTATGGAGCAGAATGGCATCCATATCATCGATCTGCACAAGACCGTAGCTAAGATCGATGAGGCATGCGAGGCGCTCAAGAAGTTTGCCCAGGAGGGTAAGACTGTCCTCTTTGTCGCTACCAAGAGATCGGCTCAGGAGTCGGTAGCGAGGCTTTGCGGAGAGGCAGGTATCCCCTTCGTCACCGAGCGTTGGCTGGGTGGTATGCTGACCAACTTCCCCACCATCCGCAAGACGGTCTCCAAGATGGACCGCATCGACAGGATGAAGGGCGAGGGTGTCTTCGACAACCTCTCCAAGCGTGAGAAGCTGCAGATCGACCGTCAGCGTGAGAAGCTGGAGAAGAACTTTGGCTCCATCGCTTCCATGAAGACTCTCCCGAGCGCCATCTTCGTCATCGACTCCGTGCGTGAGCACATCGCTGTCAAGGAGGCTCACCTGCTCGGTATCCCCGTCTTTGCCATCGCTGATACTAACGCTAACCCGCGTGACATCGACTTCCTGATCCCCGCCAACGATGACTCTCACGACGGCATCGAGCTGATCGTGGCTGCCGCCTGCGAGGCTATCAAGGAGGGCTCTCAGGAGCGCAAGATCCAGAATACCGACAACTCCGGCAAGGAGGGAGACTCCGAGGACGAGAGCGGAGAGGGCCGTGGCCGTCGTCGCCGTCGCTTCTCCGGTGTCCGTCGTGCTATGGAGGAGGGTGATGAGAAGGAGGCTGACTCTTCCGCTGAGGAGAGTGAGGCTGATAACGAGACCGAGACTTCGACTGAGGAGTAAGGCAACCGCTTATTACCCATTCCTCGTGAGGGTACGCCCACCGATGACTTCGGTCTATCGGTCATTATGACACTAAGGCCCTCTTGCTTCCATCGTAATAAGAGGGGACGCAAGAGGACCTTACTTTTTTATACCAGCTAATAATCATAACAACTAAACTACATACACTACTATGGATGTATCGATGAAGGATATCAAGGCTCTGCGCGATCTTACCAATGCAGGTCTTGCTGACATTAAGAAGGCTCTCCAGGAGGCTGAGGGTGATCACGACAAGGCTGTCGAGATCCTCCGCAAGCGTGGTCAGGCTATCGCTGCCAAGCGCTCTGAGCGTACCGCTGAGCAGGGCTGCGTGCTTGCTAAGTACGAGGATGGCTTTGCTGCTATTGTCGCTCTGAAGTGCGAGACCGACTTCGTCTCTGCTACTGACGGATTCCGTGGCGTGACTGAGGGCATCCTCGATGTCGCCATGAAGAATAAGCCTAAGTCTCTCGATGAGCTCCTCGCTCTCACGATGGATAACGGTCACACGGTAGAGGCTGAGGTGACTCAGCAGTCCGGTGTCACGGGTGAGAAGGTAGAGCTCGGCCACTACGAGTACATCGAGGCACCTCATACCTATGGCTATATCCACCCCGGTAACATGCTCGCAGCGATTGCAGGATTCAATATCGAGCCCTCTGAGAAGATGGCCAATGAGATCTGCATGCAGATCGCCTCGATGAATCCTGTCGCTATTATGCCCGAGGGCGTGACTGAGGAGATCAAGGAGCGTGAGCTCGAGATCGCTCGTGACAAGGCTCGTGAGCAGGGTAAGCCTGAGAACCTCCTCGATCGTATCGCTGAGGGATCTCTCAATAAGTACTACAAGGAGAATTGTCTCCTCATGCAGGAGTCTATCCTCGACAGCAAGAAGACTGTAGAGCAGATCCTGAAGTCTGAGAATAAGGAGCTCACTGTAGTCGCCTTCAAGCGTGTTAATCTGAATAAGGACTAATCGTCCCTCCCGATAAATCACCAATGGGGGCTGTATCGCACTGCGATACAGCCCCCATCGCGTCGGTAGAGATGACTATGAGAGGTGGATAGGCGTAGAGTAAGACGTTGCTTTCTCATTCGCCGAGCACTTTATCTCCATGCCTTTATCTGCAGACGATGAAGGAGTAGGGGGTGGTGTGCCGTTTGATTTGGTATATTTGCGTACTTAATGGACGGACGTAAGCGTGAGGAGGAGGCATAGGATGGGCGACCCCTGGACCCTTAGCCTCACTCCTGAGGGCGGCTTACGCCATCCGAGGCACTCACAATCATAGTTGTAGATAGCATGTCGACGAAGCCCAAGAAATCACACCGTGTCCCGGTGACCGGCTCTACATTCCTCAGTACAGTCAGTATCTGTGCTGTACTCTTCCTGATCGGACTCGTGGCGAT
>NZ_CAKRLH010000122.1 GCF_934359325.1 uncultured Porphyromonas sp. | reverse complement strand
TTGTGCACCTCCATCACGTCCCCCTTCCGGGTGTAGACCATATAGGAGACGTTGGGGACCGTGGTGATGACGGACATATTGTACTCACGGTCGAGCCGCTCCTGGACGATCTCCATATGGAGCAGTCCGAGGAAGCCGCACCGGAAGCCGAAGCCGAGGGCAGCGGAGCTCTCGGGGGAGAAGGTCAGGGAGGCGTCATTGAGCCGCAGCTTATCGAGCGAGGTACGGAGGTTTTCGTAGTCCTCCGGCGCAACGGGATAGACACCAGCGAAGACCATCGGCTTTACTTCCTCAAAGCCCTTGATCGGAGCTGCGGCAGGACTCTCCACCGAGGTGATGGTGTCGCCCACCTTCACCTCACCTGAGTCCTTGATTCCCGAGATGATGTAGCCCACGTCTCCACACTTCACCTCCTGCTTGGGGACCATATCCAGCTCCAGAGTACCCACCTCATCAGCGTCGTACTCGGTATTGGTCTGCATAAATTTTACCCGCTCACCGGAGTGGACCGATCCATTCACCACCTTGTAGTAAGCGATGATCCCGCGGTAGGCATTGAATACGGAGTCAAAGATGAGCGCCTGAAGTGGAGCCTCCGGATCACCCACGGGAGCGGGGACCTTCTCCACAATGGTATCAAGGATCTCCTTTACACCCACTCCGGAGCGGCCACTGGCGAGGAGAATATCCTCCCGGTCACATCCCAGGAGCTCGATCACCTCGTCCCCCGCGAGGTCGACATTGGCACTATCGAGGTCAATCTTATTGAGCACCGGGATGATCGTCAGGTCATGCTCGATCGCCATGTAGAGATTGGAGATCGTCTGCGCCTGCACCCCCTGCGAGGCATCGACCACAAGGAGCGCTCCCTCACAGGCCGCAATGGAGCGTGACACCTCGTATGAGAAGTCGACGTGTCCGGGAGTGTCGATGAGATTGAGTATATACTCCTCGCCCTGATACTCATACCGCATCTGTATCGCATGGCTCTTGATCGTGATGCCACGCTCACGCTCCAGATCCATACTGTCCAGAACCTGATCCTCAGAGCGATTGGCGACCGTATTGGTATAGTCCAGCAGACGGTCGGCAAGGGTGCTCTTACCATGATCGATGTGAGCAATGATACAGAAGTTTCGTATATGTTTCATGTAAATGTCTATTGTTTATCAGCCACAAAGTTACCTAATTTCCGACTGGCTACAGATCGACTGAGACCGAGCTGGAGTTCCACCCCATCGGGAATGGAGTCTTCTCCACAAGAGACTGCCCCGGACGACAGGAGTGCGGCAGGACTGACGCATTTGAGTTTTACTACGACCGCCCGGTCCCGCAGGGACTTATGCGCCAGGCCCCACTCTCTGACACCCCGCCCCTGTCCGATACCACATTCATCCCCTAAGCCGGCGGTAGGCGGATCCCCGGTGCCGGGGAGTATCGTATCGAGCTGGATAGAGTTCGGTGAATTCTAAACCCGGTATTAGTGATCACTAAACCCGGTATTAGTGATCACTAATATCGGGTTTAGTTTGGGGTCGCAGACCTGATGCCTTTGAACTCTACTGCAAAGAAGTGATAATCCCTGTCGCTGTGCAATCCCGCCTGCCGATCCCGCAGGGGCTTCGCCCCTGCGGGATCATCGCTTTTTAGACCGGGTGTCAAGGCACGAAGTGCCAAAGACCCCGGGAAAGAGGATCCCGAGAGAGATATACAACCCCGCTAGGGTGTCGCACTTGTCAGAGAGTCAAGCAATCAGTGCGACACCCTAGCGGGGTGCTTCGTTCACACTCTTCGCAATGAGTTGAATGACTTATGCAAAGCTCAAACGCGTCAGCCCTAGGGGGGAGAGGAGACGTACCCATTAGAAACAAATTAGCGAACTTTGTCCCAGAGTAAGAACTAATCCACATACCAAGTAACGATGAGAAAGAGAATAACCGCCCTCCTGGCGGGACTGCTGACACTGACCACTGCTTACGCTCAGTATCCCATAGAGAGCTACCGGGAGCTGCCCAATCCCACCCCGACCAACAGGACCCTCTGGCAGTCTCTGACCACGCCCGTCGTCGGCTGGGGGAGCATAGATGTCCGGTACCCCAAGGAGCGACCGGCCGAGGGACTGACTGCCGGGGAGCTTCAGCTCAGAGGATGGCGTGGCGAGCGGGTCTACGCCCAGGCTGTGGTGAGCAGCCCCACCCCTCTCACCGCACTCACGTACGAGATCACCGACCTGAGGAGCAGCGACGGTACACTCATCCCCTCTCCTCAGGGCGAGTCGGGTACCGGCTTTGTCCGCTACGTGATGACCGATGAGCTCAATAAGGATGGCCTCGGAGGCTGTGGTGAGCGACCAGATCACTCCCTCTTCGACTCCACCCTGGTAGCTGACGGGATCGACCACCTCGCCCGATCACTGGATCTCACGCCCTGCACGACACGCCCTATCTGGTTCTCTATAGACATTCCTCGGGATGCGAGAGGGGGAAGCTACCAAGCGACGGTGACCGTACGCAGCGGTGATCAGACACTGGCAACACTGCCTCTGTCGGTGGTGGTGGACGAGAGAGCGCTGCCTGAGAAGAGTGACTTCTTTCTCGATCTGTGGCAGAATCCATACGCCATAGCAAGGTACTACGGGGTGGCTCCTTGGTCTGAGGAGCACTTCAGCATCATGCGCCCCTATATGGAGATGTACCGAGACGCAGGGGGCAAGGCGATCACCGCCTCGATCATGTACAAGCCCTGGAATGGTCAGACGCACGACCCCTTTGACTCCATGATCGACTGGACGCTCGGCAGGGATGGCAAGTGGCACTTCGACTACTCGTACTTTGACGAGTGGGTCAGCTTTATGATGGATCTCGGGATCGACAAGGCCATCACCTGCTTCTCCATGGTCCCGTGGGAGCTCTCCTTCCGCTACTTTGATGAAGCGAGCGGGGAGTACAAGTTCCTCAAGGCTGAGCCGGGAAGCAAGCCCTACACGGAGCTTTGGTCTGCGATGCTTCGCTCCTTTGCGCAGCACATGAGGGCAAAGGGGTGGATCGACAGGACCTATATAGCCATGGATGAACGGTCTCCCGAGGTGATGGAGGAGTGCTTCCGTCTGATCCAGGAGGCGGACCCGGAGCTGAAGGTGCATATGGCCGGGGCGCTGCATGAGGAGCTGTCGGATCACCTCGACTACTACTGCGTCGGGCTCGCTGCCAAGTACTCCGAGGAGCTCAAGGCGAAGCGGCGCAGCGAGGGGAAGATCACCACATTCTATACTTGCTGTGCCGAGCCACGACCCAATACCTTTACCTTCAGCGCAGCTGCTGACGGCGAGTGGTATGGATGGTATGCCGCACGCGAGGGGCTGGACGGCTACCTCCGCTGGGCATACAATAGCTGGGTAGAGCAGCCTCTCCTCGACAGCCGATACAGCAACTGGGCTGCCGGCGACACCTACCTCGTCTACCCGGGCGTCCGCTCCTCGATCCGCTTTGAGCGACTGCGGAGGGGGATCCAGGCTTTTGACAAAATCAAGGCCCTGAGGAGTCAGTACGCGGGAGACCGACAGGCACTCGCCAAGATCGATGAGGCGCTCTCGCTCTTCGATGAGAGTAGGCTCAACCCCTCCTGTACCTCCGACCGGATCATCAATGAGGCTCGAGAGATCATAGAGACACTCTGAGCCCCCCTTCTGAGCATAAAAAAACCTCCGAGCCGTATGGTTCGGAGGTTTTTTACTTATCAGTGATTAGAAGTTCGCATTCTTAGGCGTGCGTGGGAAGGGGATGACGTCCCTAATATTGGACATCCCCGTGACGAAGAGCACCAGACGCTCAAAGCCCAGCCCAAATCCACTGTGGGGGCAGGCGCCGAAGCGACGTGTATCAAGGTACCAATTCATCGCCTCCAGAGGGATGCCGACCTCCTCACAGCGCTTAGTCAGCTTGTCGAGGTCTGCCTCACGCTCGGATCCGCCCATGATCTCGCCGATGCGGGGGAAGAGCACATCCATACCACGGACGGTCTTGCCATCCTCGTTTTGCTTCATGTAGAAGGCCTTGATCTCCTTAGGGTAGTCGGTGACCATCACAGGCTTCTTGTAGTGCTTCTCTACGAGGTAACGCTCATGCTCGGCCGCCAAGTCACAGCCCCAGTAGACGGGGAACTCAAACTTGACCCCATCCTTGATCGCCTGCTCCAGCACCTCCACACCCTCGGTGTAGGTGATGCGAGCAAAGCGCTGATTGTCGACAAACTGGAGCCGCTCGATGAGAGTGTCATCGTAGGTGTCATTGAGGAATTGCACATCGTCAGCGCACTCGGTCAGAGCCCAGTGAATGAGGTACTTGACGAAGTCCTCCGCCAAGTCCATATTGTCGTTATTGTCGTAGAAGGCCATCTCCGGCTCGATCATCCAAAACTCTGCCAGGTGGCGAGGAGTATTAGAGTCCTCTGCGCGGAACGTCGGACCAAAGGTGTAGATCTCGCCCAGACCCATAGCAGCAAGCTCACCCTCCAGCTGACCGGAGACGGTGAGATTGGTCTCCTGACCGAAGAAGTCCTGGCTGTAGTCTACGGCACCCTCCTCAGTGCGGGGAGGATTGGCTACATCCAGAGTCGTCACCTGGAACATCTGCCCCGCTCCCTCAGCATCGGAGGCTGTGATCAGCGGAGTATGGAAGTAGACGAATCCCTTGTCGTGGAAGTACTTGTGGATCGCATAAGCCATATTGTGGCGGATGCGGAAGACTGCACCAAAGGTATT
>NZ_CAKRLH010000121.1 GCF_934359325.1 uncultured Porphyromonas sp. | reverse complement strand
GACCAGTAGTCGTAGATCGTGGTCCTGCCATTTCGTCCCGAGAAGCCCTCCTCATCCATACCATGCTCACCCAGCATCTGTCCGAAGTAGATCATCATCGGACCCGAGTCGATCAGAGCCGACACCGCCACGGCAGGGATCCCCTTGGCACCGGTGCCGACGATGAAGTCACTCGCAAGCCGCTGTTCATCATGATTCTCCATAAAGTGGAGCATCCGACCCGACAGTCCCTCCTGAGACTGCCAGACGGAGGTGATATCGGAGGCGGCTCGCTCTCCTCTCAGCACGCCGATCAGTGTGTCGTAGAGCCCCACCTTGTCGTAGAGGTAGTCCAGCCCCGCATCCAGATGCTCCCGATAGCGCCACGGCTGGTAGATCTCTCCGATGAAGAGGAGCTGAGGGAAGTCGGGATGGAGCCTCCGGATCACCCAGTGCCAGAAGGGTACCGGTACCATCTCCGCCATGTCACACCGGAAGCCGTCCACGCCCTGCATCGCCCAGTGGTAGAGGATGTGGTACATCTTGTCCCAGGTATCAGGCACCGGCTCTCCGAAGTGCCCCACCCCAGTATCGGGATCGACGCCGTAATTGAGCTTCACCGTATCATACCAGTCGTCTCGGGAGGGGTGGGCGTGGAAGACATCATTGCCGGTAGCCCGAGCAGGATACTCTGAGTAGGCGGATGGCTCCGGGCCGTAGTCTGAGCCGATCACCAGCATCTGATCGGTGAGGTAGTAGAAGTTATTGTCCCGCCGGAAGCGCATATCCCGATCATCCCGCTCGCCGAAGTCCTCCTCCAGCTGTGGACTACAGTCCGACTGGTACTGTCGTGCCAGGTGATTGGGGACAAAGTCGATAATCACCCCGAGACCGGAGGCGTGCGTTCGCTCCACCAGCTGCCTAAATTCTTCCCTCCTCTCCTTAGGATCGTCCGCCAGATCCGGATCGACATCGTAGTAGTCCTTGATCGCATAGGGCGAGCCGGCACGTCCCTTCACCACGTCCGGATGATCATGCATGATCCCTGGGTAAGAGGTAGTGGTGGCATGCTCGAGGATACCGGTATACCAGACGTGGGTAAAGCCTAGCTCCCTAAGGTCATCGAGCTTCTCTCGGGTGAAGTGGCTCATTTTACCACAGCCGTTCTCCTCGATCGAACCACCGGGTAGGTTTTTTCCGCTCACGTTGCCATAGAGCCTGGGCAGTGCCTGATAGATCAGCAGCTTGCTATTATCTCCTTTCATGATGATGTTGTCTATGCGTACCACTCTACTGGGAGACCGGGCTTCTTACCGGCAAGAGTCCGATCTATTGCCAAATGTAGCTATTTTCCCTCTGATCCCGGTCTCTGCGACAAGGATCCAAAAAAAGAGGTCCCACAGGACTTGCCTGCGAGACCTCTCAATATATTAGTGATTATCCCTAGGGGGATCGGATCACTTGCTCTTCATGATGACTACGCGGTTCCAAGCGTTGATGTCATAGGGCTGAACGTCAGAGCCCTTGTAGTCGATCGTGATCAGCTCAGAGGGCACACCGTACTCGTTGATGAGCTTGTCAGCTACGTTGCGGGCACGCTTCTCAGAGAGCTGCATGTTATAGTCAGAGGTACCGGTCTGTACGTCAGCATAGCCGGTCACGGTGATCGGGGTGTTGTTAGCCTTTACGTACTCAGCGGTATTGAAGAGGTTGATCTCCTGGTTCTTGTCGATCTTAGAGCTGTCGATACGGAAGTATACGACATTCTCATAGTTCTGAGCAACAACGGTGGGCTGTACCTCGGGGCACTCAGGGCAGCGTACGGGACGCTTGCTGAGCTCAGCATTCTGGCTGCGGAGGTCGTTGAGCTGGCTCTGGAGACCGTTGACGAGATCCCAGTCCATAGGCTGTACGCCGTTGAACTCTACGTCACCTACGTTGAAGGTAAGACCGCCACGGATGCCGGTGATGATGTCACCGTGATCAAAGCCAGGTACGAAAGTAGCCTGAGGAGCGATGGTCAGAGCAACACGCGGGGTGAAGTTGATGTTGAAGTCGATACCGAGGTTGGCAGAGATAGCGTGATCGATCTCACCGAAGAACTGATCATCAGCGCCGTTCACCTTCGTATCCTTGAAGATAGCCTTGAAGTTCTCATCAGACTCATCCTGATCCTTGCCCATGATGTTAGAGCCGAAGTAACCTACACCGAGGTAGGGAACTACGTGGAATACACGATTGGCATCGTAGGGAGCAAAGTAATTGGTGATGTCGAAGAGGAAGTCAAAGTGGGGATTGATGGCGCGAAGCTCGATGGGCTTAGCAGCACCGAAGGCCTTGACATTGTTGTAGTCGATAGCCAGACGGGTACCGAAGTAGGGGTTGTGCCACTGACCTACAGCGATGCCTGCGCTCCAGCTGTACTTGTCGCCGAAGTCTGCGTCTCTCTGAGACTTAACTACAGCACCATCCTTCCAGTGGGTGTAGAAGGGTACGTTGATACCACCGAGAGCCTGGATAAACCAGTGGCTGCTGGTGGGCTCGAAAGCCACCTTATTGGCGGGGGTCTCTGCGAGGTACTCCTCGTTGGACTTTACCTCCTGTGCGTTAGCTGACATGCCGATGAGGCCTGCAGCAACAGCGGAGAGTGTAAGAAGAGTCTTTCTCATAATTTTCAAAATTCGTTAGTGTATCTGTTATGTATAATGTTTGCATTACTAATGGTCAAGTCTCCACGCCCATTGCCGGAGCAGGGCAGCAGGATACCTGCCATTACACCACAAAGGTAGTAAATAAAATCTTATTTCATGAAAAACACGTTCTCTTCGCTGTAAATTAGCTGCCAGGGAGAACTTCTCTGAGCTCACTCCCGACCTCTTACGCGCCTCTCCGTCTCAGGATCTCTGCTCTCAGGATCGCTTCGCGGAGCGTGCGGCTCCGATCCTCGGTGTCGAAGAGACTGCTTCCGAGGCTCTCCTCAGACTTGCCGAGGGTAGCGTGCGAGAGGTGCTCCATCTCATTCTCATGCCTCCGGAGGATATAGTCACTCGGCCGAAGCGTACTGTGGTAGTCTCTCATCCGCATCGTTGTGTCTGTGGAGGGAGGGGTCATCTCCTCTACGCTCCGCACCGAGGGCACAGGCTTGGGTCGGCGCTTACGCTCTCGCTGCAGTCGACCGCGAGCCTTAGCCCGCTTGGAGGACGACCCGAGGAGCTCCCTTAGCTCTTGCTTGATCTCCCCCCACGTCACATCCTCGTCCTCGGCAGACAAGTCCCGGTCGCTCAACGCCTTGGCGTCGGACCTACCCAGTAACTTGCTCAGCACAATGGCCAGCACCAAAACGATGAGTACAATTTCCATATCCACAGTTCTCTATCAGGCGGTATTCCGATCCAAATCTAAGTAAATTGTCTCAGATGCCGGCACTCTCGCTCCCTACACGTCTGACGACTAACGTGACAAAGAGTTTAATCCCCCTCGCTTTTTCGTACCTTTGGGGCGCTAAAGAGACGTATAAGATGCAGAAAACGAAATATCTATACTTAGAGACCTACGGTTGTCAGATGAATGTCGCCGACTCCGAGGTAATCCGTGCCGTGATGCAAACGATTGGGTACGAGACGACCGAGGAGATCGACCAAGCCGATGCGATCTTCCTCAATACCTGCTCCGTGCGAGAGAATGCGGAGCAGAAGATCTACACCCGCCTCTCTCAGCTAAGGGCTCTGCGAGAGAAGCTCTCCCGACCGATCGTCATCGGAGTGCTCGGCTGCATGGCGGAGAATGTGAGGGAGGCACTCATCACCGAGCACCACGCCGATCTCGTTGCCGGTCCCGACTCCTACCAGGATCTGCCCAATCTCGTCAGCGCCGCCGAGGCGGGTGAGCCGGCAGTCAATGTCACCCTCTCCCGCTCCGAGACCTACGCCGACATCGTGCCGGTCAAGCTCCCCGGAGTCCATATCTCGGGATACATATCTATAATGAGAGGGTGTGACCAATTCTGCACCTACTGCATCGTCCCCTACACCCGGGGTCGCGAGCGGAGCCGGGAGGTGAAGAGCATCCTCGCCGAGCTCGACCAGATGCGGGTGATGGGCTACCGGGAGGTGGTACTCCTCGGTCAGACTGTCGATGCTTACTCCTATACAGATGAGCTGGGAGCGACGACCGACTTCCCCCGCCTCCTCGCCTTAGTGGCTGAGCGAGCCCCCGAGATGCGGATCCGCTTTACGTCGCCCAATCCCATGGACATGACCGACGAGACGCTCCACACCATGGCGGCGCACCCCAATATCTGCCGCCACATCCACCTCCCCCTCCAGAGCGGCTCCGATGCGGTACTCAAGCGGATGCGACGCGGCTATGACGTCGCTCAGTATAAGAGTCGCGTGGAGGCGATCCACCGGATCCTCCCCGACTGCGCCATCACCACCGACATGATCACCGGATTTTGCGGCGAGACGGAGGAGGACTCCCGCGATACCCTTGAGCTGATGGAGTGGGTTCCCTTCGACAGCGCCTACATGTTCTACTACTCCGAGCGCCCCGGCACCTACGCTGCCAAGTACCTCGATGACGACGTGCCGGAGGAGGTCAAGATCGACCGACTCAGCCGCATGATCGACCTCCAGCGACGGCTCTCCGAGGAGTCCAATAGGCGTCAGATCGGTCAGGAGGTGGAGGTGCTCGTGGAGGGCTTCTCCAAGCGATCCAGAGCCCAACTCTCCGGCCGCACCTCGCAGGACAAGGTGGTGGTATTTGACAAGAAGGAGGGCGTCCACTTCGGCGACACGGTTCGCTGCCACATCGACGACGTCACCAG
>NZ_CAKRLH010000120.1 GCF_934359325.1 uncultured Porphyromonas sp. | reverse complement strand
GATGCGGAAGTTGCCGGTGTCGGGCAGTCCGACGATGTCTCCGGCGTAGGCGTCCTCGACGATCTCCTTCCGCTGTGCCATAAAGGCGGTGGGGCTGCTGAAGCGGAGGTCCCGCCCGAGACGCACGTGGTGGTAATTGGTATTCCGCCGGAAGACCCCGGAGCAGATCTTGACAAAGGCGATGCTGGAGCGGTGGTTGGGATCCATATTGGCGTGGATCTTAAAGACAAAGCCGGTGAAGTCGGTCTCCTCAGGTCTCACGATCCGCTCCTCCGCCTTGGTGGGTCGGGGAGAGGGGGCGATGCGGACAAAGGTGTCGAGCATCTCCTTGATGCCGAAGTTATTGAGCGCCGAGCCGAAGAATACCGGTGCCAGCTGCGCAGCGAGGTACTTCTCCTCATCCATCCTCGGATAAACGCCGTCGATCAGCTCGAGGTCGGTAAGCAGCTGCTCAGCCTGCTCCTCGGTGGCATACTTAAGCAGCTCGGGGGAGTGGATGTCCACCTCGACACGGCTGGAGACGTGGCTCTTGTCCTGAGGATTGAAGACCTCAAGGTCTTCCTTGGCAATGTTGTAGACGCCACGGAAGCGGTCGCCGCAGTCGATCGGCCAGGAGAGCGGCGTGACGGCGATCTGCAGCTCCTGCTCCAGTTCATCGAGGAGGTCAAAGGGGTTTTGCGCCTCGCGGTCCATCTTATTGACGAAGACGATCACCGGGGTCTGTCTCAGGCGGCAGACCTGCATCAGCTTCTTCGTCTGCGCCTCCACGCCGCGCGCCCCGTCGATCACGATGATGACCGAGTCGACGGCGGTGAGGGTGCGGAAGGTATCCTCAGCGAAGTCCTGGTGTCCCGGGGTGTCGAGGATATTGATCTTGTAGTCCTCGTACTCAAAGCCCATCACCGAGGTGGCGACGGAGATGCCGCGCTGCTTCTCGATCTCCATCCAGTCGGAGGTGGCGGAGCGGCGGATCTTATTGCTCTTGACCGCCCCGGCGACATGGATCGCCCCTCCAAAGAGGAGGAGCTTCTCGGTGAGGGTGGTCTTACCGGCATCGGGGTGAGCGATGACGGCAAAGGTGCGTCGGCGGGCTATCTCTTCTGTAAAGTCTTTCATTTATCGCTGTGTGTCGCGGTCGATGACCTCCTCGAGCGTCTCTTCCCAGGGGCGGAGCAGGTCAGGGTAATACTTCTGGATCTTCTCGGTGGAGAGCGCGCTGTAGTGCGGTCTCGAGGCAGGTAGGGCCAGGTCGGCCTGGGTGATGGGACTGATCGGGTAGTCATCCCGACCAGTGAGGAGTCGGGCGATGGTCGCTGCGAAGTGGTACCGCGAGGTCTCTCCCAGGTCTGCCACGTGATACAGCCCATAGGGCAGGGGGTCGGGAGCCTTGGGGTCGGTGAGTCCCTCCAGCAGGCGACCGATCACGCGGGCGAGAGTCAGCGTCGAGGTGGGAGATCCTACCTCATCGGTGACGCAGCGGATCGGCTCTCCCGCCTCCACCTTAGCCCTGATGGAGCGGTAGAAGCTCCGCCCCCACGATGCCGGACCATAGAGCCAGGCGGTGCGGAGGATGTAACTCTCCGGATGGTTGGCGATGAGGAAGTGGTCAGCGTCAGCCTTCGACTTCCCATACCTATTGATCGGGTCTGCCACATCCTCCTCTATATAAGGTATGGTGGTCTCTGTGTTGCCCCCAAAGACGTAGTCCGTGCTTATCTGCACGATCGGGAGGTGCGGTCGCAGCTCGTGGAGCTGCATCAGGCAGAGGGTATTGGTCTCGAAGAGCTCGTCCTCGGAGAGCGTCTCCGCCCCATCCACGGCGGTGTATGCGGCGCAATTGATCACCACATCAGGCTTCCTCTCTCGGAGGAAGCGGGACAACTGACCGAATGCGGTCAGATCCAGCTCCGCCCTCGTCGTCAGCACCCGGTCGTAGTGCGCCGACTCGGGGAGCAGGTGACTGAGTGCCGTGCCCAGCTGCCCTGAGGCGCCTGTGATCCATACGAGCGGGCGCTCGCTCCCCATAGGCTCATTCATGACCCCTCCTCGCTCGTGCGGAATCGGTCAGCCAGTAGGGCGAGGAAGGTGCTCAGCTGCCTCATCCCTCGGATGGTCTCCTCCGATACCTCGCGCCCCTGCTCCCGCAGCTGCACGTAGCCGTAGAGACCGATCAGGGCAGTCTCTACCTCGCCGTGACTCCCTCCGGCGCCCTTGTCGCGGAGCTGGACGATGGCGGGGAGTGCAGCGTAGTAGAGCGTGGCGAAGAGGGTCTCCGACTTATCCTTCAGCAGCTCCGAGGAGAGCGCCTCGAGTCGGCCGATCAGCTCGGTGAGCGTGCTCAGGTGCCCCTGCTCCAGGATCCCCTCCTCTCGCATCTGTCGGGCGAGGGAGAGGTACCACGCCTCCACCTCCCGCTGCTGATCCTCAGAGCAGTCGTAGCCGCGCTCTATGTAGCGATGGATCTCTGCGGGGTCAAAGTGCAGTGCCCGGAGGATATCCTCCACCTGCCACATGTAGAGCAGGTACTCGGCAATGTTCTCGTGCCTCTTCTGCTTAGCGACAAACATCCCTCAGAGTCTCTCGCGGATCTGCCGTGCCACCTCCTCCAGCTCCTCATCTGTCATAGAGACATGCTCGCCGTGGAAGTCGGCATCACTCTCACTATTGATCGGAATCAGGTGCAGGTGCGCATGATTGACCTCCAGACCGAGGACGACGGCAGCCACCTTGCGACAGCCACTCATCTCCCGGATGGCAGCAGAGATCCTCTTTGCGAAGCTCATCAGGCTGGACAGCTCCTCATCGGTGAGGTCAAAGAAATAGTCCACCTCCCGCTTCGGAACTACGAGCGTGTGGCCGGGACGAAGGGGGTTGATATCGAGGAAAGCAAAGTTGTGCTCATCCTCGGCGATCTTGTGGTTGGGGATCTCTCCCCGGATAATTTTGCTAAAGATGGTCATGGCGTAGGGTAGACTTAGATATTGATCTCATCGATGCGGAAGGTGAGCACCCCGGCGGGCACCTCGATCTCGCAGATGTCCCCCGGCTTCTTCCCGAGGAGACCCTTGGCGATCGGGGTGGAGATGCCGATCTTGCCCTCCTTATTATTCGACTCTGTATCGGAGACGATGGTGAAGACGCGCTGCTGGTTATTCTTCATATTCGTCAGCGTCACCTTGCTCAGGATGCCCACCTTGGAGGTGTCGATATTGGCGGTGTCGAGGATGCGGGCGTTGGCGAGCTGCATGCGGAGCTGGGCGATCTTGTCCTCCAGCACTGCCTGCTTCTCCTTCGCTGCGGAGTACTCGGCATTCTCGGAGAGGTCGCCCTTCTCGCGCGCCTCGGCGATCTCCTGGATCACCTCGGGGCGGTCTACGCTCTCCAGCTTACTGATCTCCTCGGAGAGCTTCTTGTAGCCCTCTTCGGTCATATAGATAAAGTCCATAGTGTATATAATGCTATGAAAATGGTTTTCGAAAATAACTGCAAGACTGTACCCGACAGACAAAAAGGAAACAATCCCAGGCGATACTCCGCCCGGAATCGTCACTCCGTCTGCAGTACGAGGTCGCCACCTCGATCCGACAGTCAGTCTCTTGTATATAGCCCCGCAGGCGGTGTCACATCACCCCCTCAGGACTACGGCAAAGGTACGAAATAATTGCCTACCGCTCTATCCTCCTCCCTCCACTAATATCGTTGCAGTCGATCCCTTCCTTTATCAAAAACAAAAAGGGCTGACTCCAAGATGCCTTGAAGTTAGCCCTTTTTGTTATCAGTGCTGCCTAACCTACTCCGGGCAGCTAAGTGGTCGGATCAGAAGCCATTGAGCCGGAGGGCGAGGGTGTCCTCGTACTGGGTCTGTGCCTCCACCAGCTCCCGGCGCATCCGGTCAACGATCTCGCTGTAGGCGGGGTCGTCGTAGACATTCTTCATCTCGTGCGGATCCTCCTGTAGGTCGTAAAGCTCCCAGAAGTCCTGGTCGCGGTAGAAGCGGATCAGCTTGTACCGCTCATCGCGCACCCCGTAGTGACGCATAACGCTGTGCTCGGCGGGGTACTCGTAGAAGTGGTAGTAGATCTTGTCCCGCCCGGGGAGCTCCTTTGCCCCCTTAAGCAGCGGCACAAGTGACTCGCCCTGGATGTCCTCCGGGATCGCCACGCCGGCGAGCTCGAGGAAGGTGGGCGCAAGGTCGATATTCTGCGTCAGCTCCTTGATCGCCCCGCGGGCATCGAGCCCCTTGGGGAGGTGCATCAGGAGCGGGTAGTGCATCGACTCCTCGTACATGAAGCGCTTGTCAAACCAGCCGTGCTCGCCCATATAGAAGCCTTGGTCACCGAGGTAGAGGACGATGGTCGTGTCCCAGAGTCCCTCCTTCTTGAGGTAATCGATGATCCGTCCGACGCCCTCATCGATCGGGTGGATCACCTTGGCGTAGTCGCGCATGTATCGCTGGTACTTGTACTCCATCCGCTCCCGGTCAGTCATCGTGCTGTCCCAGTAGTAGTCCGCCATGGGGCGGTAGTAAGCGAGGAACTTCTCCCTGTCCTCCTCGTCCATACCGGAGAGGATCCACTCGTACATCCGCGAGTAGTGGGTCGGGTGATCCTCACGGAGGAGCTTGCAGTCGTAGACGGGGTCCATGTGCTCCCCGATATTCATCTCCGCTCGAGCGGCCGCCCGACGACCGGCATAGTCATCTGCAAAGTTCTCCGGTAGCTCGAAGGTCACATCCTCGTACAGATCCAGATCCTCGATGCGGGGCATCCAGTTGCGGTGAGGCGCCTTGTGCTGCACCATCAGCATAAACGGACGACTCTTGTCCCGACCTCGGAGCAGGTCGAGGCTCTTGTCCGTGATCAAGTCGGTGACGTACCCCTTCTCCTTTACCGTATCATTGGGAGCGG
>NZ_CAKRLH010000119.1 GCF_934359325.1 uncultured Porphyromonas sp. | reverse complement strand
CTGGGGAAGGGGTTCCTCGTAAGCATAATCTTTCAGCCCGGTCGATGACACCACGAAGCAGCTGTCGGCACCGCGCACGACCCGATCCCTGAGAGCCTGCTGGTGCATCACCGACATCAGGGGAACCAGCAGGTCGCTGTCCTTGCGCTTGGCTCGGGCATAGCTATCATTGATGGAGTCCGCTTGGTACGAGAAATAGTCCAAAAACATACTATATCTCTCACCCACAAAGAGGACGGTCCAGCCGACCTTATGTTTGTAGGGATTAGCAGGATCCTTCTGGTGCTGATACTCGTACAGTGCCCGGTATTGTGCCTGGTCGTAAATCTGCTTTGGACTATCAGCAGCTAATTTATCCCCAAAGGCTCCGGCGGCATCCTTAGGGTCTATCACCTGAGCCGACAGAGACGCTGTCATAGACAGCATAGCCACGATCAGCTCCAGTGTGTGTCTAAGTAATCTATTCATCGCTGTTTCTTCACAATAATATCTGAGTACTTACAATTGTAGCAAAAAACGATGACAAAGAAAAACACTGCACTGAATGACTAAGCAACCAAGTAGGTCGGGAAAAGAAGGTTTTCTAACTCACCTTCGTTTACACAACTCTCACACCACCGTGCGTGCCGTTTGGCATACAGCGGTTGATTTCATCATCAAGGGTCTCCATAGATGTATGAGACAAAAGGATCCCTAACGATCTGTTAGGGACCCTTCATCTGAGAGGTGCCTGGCGGATTCGAACCGCCGTAAACGGATTTGCAGTCCGGTGCATAACCACTTTGCTAAGGCACCTTATTTTTCTTTGCAGTGCAAAGGTCACAAAAAAGAATGACATTAGCAAGTGATCAGCACTGATTCCCAGGGCTGACGCGTTTGAGACTCGTACATTAGCAGCGTAACCGCATCCGCAAGGATGCCCGCTCCCTAAGCATCAGCCTCTCTGACGGGCATCAGATAGCTTACTGCATAGCTCATATGCGTCTGCCCTGCACCCTGGGACTAAACCCGGTATTAGTCATCACTATTATCGGGTTTAGTGATCACTAAACCCGGGTTTAAAATTCACCGAACTCTATCCAGCTCGAATACGATATTCCCCGGCGCCGGGGATCCCTGACGGGATCCGCCTCCCGCCGGCATTGGGGATGAGGGCAGGATCGGTCGGGGGGCGGGGTGTCAGAGGAGGGGGACCGGCGGGTAAGCCCCTGCAGGACCGGGCAGGCGAGGTAAAACTCAAATGCGTCAGTTCTGGCTGCTCCGGTGACAAAAGTAATGCCGGAGCCTGCTCTCGATCTGAGAGGAAGCTCCGGCACTACTTAGGAGAGGTCTATGACCTTATTATACCACACCGGTGAAGCCCATGAAGGCGAGCGACAGCATGCCAGCAACGAGAAGCGCCGCGGGGATGCCCTGCATAGCCTTTGGGAGGGCAGTCTTGGCGAGCTGCTCGCGGATCGTCGCAAAGAGCGAGATGGCGATCGTGTAGCCGATACCGGTCGAGAAGGCGTACATCATCGCCTGAGAGAGGTTGTAGTCCTTCTGGATCACAAGGATGGCGACACCGAGGATGACGCAGTTGGTGGTGATCAGCGGGAGGTAGATCCCGAGTGCCTGGAAGAGTGCCGGGGAGACCTTCTTGAGGACCGACTCTAGCATCTGCACGAGTGCGGCGATGACAAGGATGAAGACGACATTTTGTAGGTATCCGAGGTTATACGGGTCGAGGATCCCCTTCTGGAGACCAAAGGTGACCAGCACGGCAAGGACCATCACGAAGGTGACGGCAGCACCCATACCAAGTGCGGTGTCGAGCTTCTTCGACACGCCGAGGAAGGGACAGATACCGAGAAACTGGGCAAAGACAATATTATTGACAAATATTGCGCCGATAAGTATGACTAAATACTCCATATCTTACTATGACTTACTCGATGATGAGACTTACACTCCCTCCTTGGCTGCCATGGGCGTCTGGTGGGGCTGATCCTTGAGGAGCTCACGCTCAGCAGCCTCACGCTTGCGACGCTCGGCACTCTTCTTCCGCCTCTCCATGATGACATTATTGGCGGCGATCATATACCCGAGGACGATGAATCCACCGGGTGCGAGCACGAAGACGAGCGTACCATAGTCGGCAGAGAAGAGCTCCATACCGAAGAGCTTACCCGAGCCGAGGATCTCGCGGAAGCATCCGAGGAGCGTCAGGACGAAGGTGAAGCCCAGCCCTGAGCCGAGACCATCGACGAGGGAGTCGGCGACGCCGTTCTTGGAGGCGAAGGACTCTGCACGCCCGAGGACGATACAATTGACGACGATCAAGGGGAGGAAAATGCCGAGGGCATCGTATAGGGCGGGCGCATAGGCCTGCACCACCATCTGGACGATCGTAGTGAAGGCTGCGATCACAACGATGAATGCCGGGATGCGGACGCCATCAGGGATGACACTCTTGAGGAGCGAGATGACGACGTTGGAGCAGACGAGCACGAAGGTGGTCGCCAGTCCCATACCCATACCGGTCTCAGCACTCGAGGAGGTGCCGAGGGTGGCACACATACCGAGGAGAGAGACGAGGATGGGGTTCTCTGTGATGAATCCGTTGAGGAATACTTTACCTTTATTCATGTCGAAATCAATTTTCAGCGTTCTCGTAAGCAGTGCGTGCCTGAGTGGCGATGGCGGCCGTGCGGCTGATGGCATCAAGGAATGCACGACTCGTCACCGTGGCGCCACTGATGGCATCAATGTCTCCTCCGTCCTGAGTGACCTTGAGCGGAGTCTCGAGTGATCGTCCGCGGATGTCTGAGGAAGGGTGACCGCTGTCCCTAAACCACTGCGCCACCTGCCCCCCGAGCTGCTCGCTCTCCGACTCTTGGAGGACAGCGTAGTCGAGGAGGTGATTACCTGCATCCAGTACAGCGATAAAGAGCATAGGACCATTGTACCCACTCTCCGTGGGGGCAGTGATCGCCGCTCCCTGCCAGATGCCTCCCCTGGTGGCAGGATAGATGGTGTAGCTATAGCCTGTGGCATCAGTGACGACGCTCTGCTCGGCGACGGGATCATTGTCATGCTCAGGGAGGAGAGACAGGAGCAGGTCGCTGTCTACCTCAGTCGGCTCGGCTGTCGTGTCGGCGGTCTCACTGGTAGTCTCACCGGACTGACCAGGCACCCCATCGATGGTCTGTACACCGCGCATCGCCTTATTTACCGCGTCGAGGAAGGCACGGCTGGTGATGGTGGCGGCGGTGATGGCATCGACGGTGCCATTATCCTTGGTCACCTTGAGCGGCTCGGTGAGAGACTTGCCACGTACATCGCTGGTGGGGTGAGCCTCACTGTGGAACCAGTGAGTCACGTGAGCACCCAGTCCAGGAGTCTCGTTTTGCTCCAGGACGGTGTAGTCGATGAGGTTATTGTCGGTGTCAATGCCGACGAGGATACGGACGTCGCCGCTAAAACCATTGTGCGACGTTGACTCGACGGCATAGCCCACAGTCTCACCCGCCTTAGTTGCAGGATAGACGGTGAGGCTGTCGCCTTCGACGGCGACCTTAAATTGCTCCTTGTACGGATCATTGTCGTACTCGGGGGCGACTGCCTTGATTCCGTCCAGGGTGGTATTGATGATCTGCTGGGCGATCACCTCTGAGGTCTGGCCGTTGATGAAAGCGAGGAGACCTCCTGCCACCGAGCATACGAGCACGAGGCAGATCAGCATATGAGGTAGGGTGGATGATAGCTTCTTCATGATACTCTGTGTGATAAGCGGTTCACTTGCGGAATAAGCGAGGCTTGATGTACTGATTGATCATCGGTGTGAAGCCATTCATAAAGAGGATGGCAAAGGACATACCCTCGGGATAGGAGCCCCAGAAGCGGATCACCATCGTGATCAGTCCGATCATCACTCCGTATAGGATCTGACCGCCGGTACTCATCGGCGAGGTGACGTAGTCAGTCGCCATGAAGATCGCACCGATCAGCATACCACCCGTCATCAGCTGAAGGACCGGACTCATATACATCGACGGATCGATGAGATACATAATACCGGAGAAGATGAATGCTGTACCGAGGATCGATACGGGGATGTGCCAGGTGATCACCTTACGGAGAAGGAGGTAGACAAAGCCTATCAATAGGGCAATGGCAGAGACCTCCCCGAAGGATCCGGAGAGCTGCCCGAGGAACATCTCCGTCGCTGAGGGAAGCATATCGAGACTGTAGTCGGGCGAGCCGGCGAGTACCCCCTTGGCAATCGCCAGCGGCGTCGCTCCCGTGGTGGCATCAGTGCCTGCGGCGAGGATCTGATGTGCCGGTGGGTAGATGGTCATCTGCTTGGGGAAGGAGACAAGCAGGAAGACACGGCCGAGGATGGCGGGATTGAAGATATTATTCCCAAGACCACCGAAGGGCATCTTGGCGAGAGCAATGGCTGCGAAGTCACCGATGAGGAGGATCCAGATCGGGAGATTAGCGGGGACATTGAGTGCCAGGAGGAATCCGGTGATGATGGCGGAGCCGTCGGTGATGGTGAGCTCCTTCTTCCCCATCACGAAGCGAGTGATAAACCACTCGAAGAACATCGATGCGACGATCGAGGTCACCGTCAGAGCAAGGGGTGCCCAGCCGAAGAAGATGACCGAGGCGATCAGCGCTGGGATGAGTGCGATGATCACATCATACATATTACGCTCGATGGAGTCGTGTATGTGGACGTGGGGCGACGGGGAGACGAGTAACTTAGCTGTAGTATCAGACATGGGATGCTGTTATCTCAAAATCAAGTGATGACTCTTACTTACGTGCGCGGCGGATGGCCATGACGCGTCCCTTGCCCATGCGGATATGGTCGAGGAGGGGACGATTGGCGGGGCAGATGAAGCTGCAGCTGCCGCACTCGATACAGTCGTAGACATGGTTT
>NZ_CAKRLH010000118.1 GCF_934359325.1 uncultured Porphyromonas sp. | reverse complement strand
ACCTTGGAAGCCTCGACTAACCTAATCGCCTCAGCCTCCTTACCAATCCTCTTACCTAGGTCGACAAATTGGTCACATATTTCATCCAGGGTGGTTCCGGATCGATAGGTGACCACCTCGAGTCCAAGCTTCCGAAGGGTCTCCAGGTCACTCTGTCGGGTGAGCGAGGTAGCGACGATCAGGTCAGGCTTGAGAGCCACAATAGCCTCGGGGCTTGTCTTGACTGCACTAGCTATCACCGTTACCCCCTTGCGTCCAGCCGCCATACAGTAACTGGTGCATCCAACGATCTCATCAGCCGCATCGAGGTAGTAGAGTGACCGTGTGAGGGAGGGAGCGAGGGAAACAATCCTCCTTGGAGTGGTCGCCATCAGGGAGTAGCATCCGACGAAGAGGCAGACTAAGAGAGAGAAGAGTCGTCTCATAGCTATGATTATCTGAATTAGAAGCGATATAGGACGTAAGTACGGACATCTATCACCTGCTCAGAGGAGGTCCCAAAGAGCGAAGTCCGACTGTTATCAAAGAGTTCCCCCAGATTATAGAGATAGCCTCCTCTCAGTCCAACCACGAGATGACGCATATGGTACTCAGCTCCGACACCACCACCGACACCCCACCAGAAGTTATGATCCAGCTCATGTCCGTGGTGCTCCCGATAGACGCGGCGCATGGTAGTGGGGTCGAAGTTCTCCTCGATCTGCTCATCCTCACGCTCGTCCAGCTTGTACCCGAAGTGGGAGCCAGCATCGATGGTTATCTTGAAGTGGCTTCGGGCTCCACCGATCATGAAGTGCGTCATGATCGGCACATGCACGTAGGAGAGGTGGCGCTTATAGGTGTACTGCGGGTAGTCCTCAGGTGCCTCGACCCAGCCGCGTTTCCAGTAATTCACCTCCACCAGCACACCGGCATAGCTCTCCACATCGTACCTCAGTGCCACCCCACCGCTGTAGCCGAGGTAGGGCTTCTGATTGATGATGGGGCGAAAGGTGACCGTGGAGAAACTGACCCCACCGGTCGGTCCGATGAGCAGCTTTCCCCATTCCTCCGCTCCCAGTCTCAGAGGAGACAGGCTCAGGAGGGTTAGCAGTAAGTTGAGAGCAAGCCTTTTCATCAGAAGCGCGACACACTATTATCCTTATTATACCGGACGAAGAAGACCCCTTGATTACTCCTTGTTCCGTTATTCATCGGTACACTCTTGCCAAAGTCTAGCAGCGACTGCACACCCTTGTAAGCGGAGTCAGCCCCCTTATCGTGCCGCAGGAAGTAGCTCCCCGTGTCGTAGCCGAGAGCAGAGTAACGGGGGAAGGTATTACCGGTGCCGTGACCAAACCACTTCATGTAGTCCGCAGAGAAGCGCTGGTAGGCACTGTCTCTCGGATAGATAAAGAAGGTGGTAAAGAATGTAGCCTCTGCGCGATACATCTGTCTCCCAAGCGAGGAGGCATAGGTCTGCCACTCAGGATAGCCAAAGGCAGTGACCACAGAGCTCTCCGTAAGGTCCTCCTGCGCACTGTCGATAGCACTCAGCACCTGGCGAGCTGCCTGGATGGATGAGGAGGCTGGTACGACCACCACCCTCAGATGACCTAAGCTCTGCCGGGACACGTCCTCTCCGGTCATAAAGTTCGATGAAGCACACTCGGAGTACGTGCTTCCCGCCAGCTGCAGCCTATTCTTGAGTGCCAGCACGAAGGGACTCTCCTCCTCGCCCGGCATAGGATTGACGAAGAGTACGTGGTATGATCCATACGCCTGGATAAATCGCTCCGCCGCCTGGTCGCAGAGCATCGCTGCGGGGGTATTGATCTGATAGACACGCCCGGAGAGTGACGAAGCCACCTCCCGGGAGGAGAAGGGGATCACATAAGTCGCTTGCTTGTACCTGGCGAGCTCACTCAGCTGACGGATGGAGGAAACCGAGACGCCTCCGATGATCAGATCCACGTCGGGGAGGTTACTGATCGCCACCTTAGTGGACGGCAGCTCCACGTCATCACAGTTGTAGACGTAGAGATTGATGTCCCGTCCCTCTCGCTTGGCCTCCAGCACGCTCATCAGAAACCCCTCGTAGTAGTCGGCAAAGCGCCTCTCCCTATCGAGCCTGAAGGGGAGAGCGAGCACTACATCCAGCGTACCCGTGCCGGTGGTGGGACGAGTGGCCACAACACTCCGGGCTGCCAGATTATTGGGGATACTGCCATCGGGGAGGAAGACCGACTCCCCGGCCCTCAGTCCCCGCTCCAGCACCTGGGGATTGTAACGATAGAAGTCCTCCTCGCTCCAGGCGGTACCCTTGACGAGGGAGTAGACCGTGGCTCCTCCGGAGACTGTCTCAAGACGGATGCCATTGAGGCTGTCCGCCGCAGCAGGCTCGACCGGCTTGGCATCAGGTGACGAGGAGGATCCCGAGGAGTAGGCGGGGAGCTTGATGATCATACCCGCTGCAATGTCGTCAGGGGACTTGAGGAAGGTATTGAGAGCCATCAGCTCCTTGACCGTGGTGCCTGCCCGACGCGCTATGCTGTAGAGGGTATCCCCCTTCTTGATCGCATAGAATTCCTCATCCGTGGTGGTCCCGGAGGCAGCACCGGCAGGCAGCACCAGGCGCTCACCGGCACGTATGCCCTGGCGAGCGGAAGGATTGAGCCGATAGAGGTCTGCCACGGTGACGCCATACTGCTTACCTATCCGATACAGGGTCTCTCCGGACTGCACCACGTGGACACGCGATGTGGATGTCTGTGCCTGCGCCGGCTCCCCGACGGAGAAGAATAGTGCCAGACACATCCAGAAGATGGTATGTCTCACTCGTTGCCCCCCAATATTCCGCTTCATCTTAGATACTATACTAATGAGATAGGTACACGGCGCACGAGCGCCACTCTTCGGTAATGGCACAAAGGTAATGAATTGCCCCCTTTCCGCCACAATTCTATTACCGGTATTAGTGACAACTATTACCGGTAATAGTAAATACTGATACCGGTAATAGATCGAAGCGAGAGGACACAGGCGATTATTGGTACCTTTGCGTGGGGATCCACAGGAGTTCTTATACTTCGATACCAATTCAACTCAATAGACAAACCATGGGACGTTCTTCACGACTGATCTTAGCTACTCTCGCCCTCATCCTGAGCCTTTCCACCCAGGCTCAGACGGTCACACGATGCGAGCCAACAGGTCCATCCACGATCACCATTACGATGGATAATGGGCAGACGAGGATACTGGACTTCTACAGCGATCATATCGTCAGGATCTATCAGGATCCCAAGGGCAGACCCCTGCAGGAGCCTGTCTCGGAGCCTCCGGCAGAGATCTTAGCCAGTCGTCCGAGGAGCGCCACTCCATTTAGGATCTCCACGGCGACAGACCGGTCGGGTAATCCTGTGATCTACACCGATGCGATCTCCATAACCACCGAGCTGAGTACAGGTCTCATGAGTGTGACCGACCTTCGGAGTGGCAAGAGCGTCGTGAGGGAGATGAAAGCACCGGTATTTAAGGAAGCATCTAGCACAATCTTCCTCTCCATGGGAGAGAACGAATACTTCTATGGCGGCGGAGTGCAGAATGGTCGTTTCTCTCATCGAGGTCAGTCTATTGCTATCGAGAACACCAATAACTGGGTCGACGGAGGTGTAGCCTCCCCCACCCCATTCTACTGGAGCACAGCCGGCTATGGAATCCTTGCCTACACCTTCCGCCCTGGGAGATATGACTTTGGCGAAGAAACCAAGGATCAGGTCATCCTGCAGCATAGTCAGGACTACCTGGACCTCTTCCTGATGGTGAGCGACACGTCGGACAAGCTCATCTCAGACTACTATACTCTGACAGGGAGACCCGCACTGATACCGAAGTTTGGCTACCTCGAGGGTCACCTCAATGCCTATAACCGCGACTACTGGCTCGAGACCACTGAGCCGGGTAAGGGGATCCTTATGGAGGATGGGAAGCGCTACGTAGAGAGTCAGAAGGACAATGGTGGCATCAAGGAGTCGCTCAATGGCGAACGGGATAATCACCCCTTCTCTGCCCGCGCCGTGATCGACCGCTATGCCAGGCACGACATGCCGCTCGGCTGGGTGCTGCCTAATGACGGCTACGGAGCCGGCTACGGACAGGAGGACTCGCTGGACGGTAACATAGAGAATCTGAGACAGTATGGCGCTTATGCGCACAAGCATGGTGTAGAGATCGGTCTCTGGACCCAGAGTGACCTCCATCCGGTCGAGGGCATCGAGCCACTTCTGCAGCGTGATCTCAATAAAGAGGTAGGCACCGCAGGCGTGAGGGTACTCAAGACCGATGTGGCGTGGGTCGGTGCAGGCTACTCCTTTGGTCTCAATGGGATCGCCGATGCCGCCGAGATCATGATCCGTGAGGGTAGAGGAGCTCGCCCATTCATCATAACCCTGGACGGATGGGCCGGCACTCAGCGCTACGGCACGGTCTGGTCGGGTGATCAGACCGGTGGTGACTGGGAGTACATCCGCTTCCACATACCTACCTATATCGGCAGTGGTCTCTCGGGCATGCCCTTTATCAGCTCCGATATGGACGGGATCTTTGGCGGGGGTAATCTCCCGGTGAATATCCGTGACTTCCAGTGGAAGGCTTTCACGCCCATTCAGCTCAATATGGATGGCTGGGGGACCAATCCCAAGTACCCCATGGCACTGGGAGAGCCGGCCACATCGATCAATAGGTCCTACCTGAAGCTCAAGTCTGCCCTCCTGCCATACATGTACAGCTGTGCCTATGAGACGCTGGAGGGCACACCACTTATGCGCCCGATGTTTTACGAGGAAGCAACACCCTATACCCTTGGGAGTGCAACGAAGTATCAGTTCCTCCTCGGGCCGAGCCTCCTCATCGCACCTATATACAAGGAGACAGCTCCCGACAAGGAAGGGAATGACCTGCGCCACGGCATCTATCTGCCGATCGGTCTCTGGTA
>NZ_CAKRLH010000117.1 GCF_934359325.1 uncultured Porphyromonas sp. | reverse complement strand
AAGTAGATCGTATTGCCGGTGTCGCGCCTATTTAGTTCGCTCGCCAGTTTGATCCTCTGACACTCGCCTCCGGAGAGAGTCGATGAGGACTGACCAAGCTTTATATAGCCGAGCCCCACGTCCTTTAGCACCTTGATCTTACTTCGGATGCGACTCTGCCCTTCGAAGAAGTCCACCGCCTGATTCACCGTCATCTCCAGCACATCGGAGATGGACTGCCCCTTGTATCGTACCTCCAGCGTCTCTCTATTGTATCGTTTTCCTCGGCATACCTCACATGGTACGTAGACATCGGGGAGGAAGTGCATCTCGATCCGGCGGTAACCATTCCCCTTGCATGCCTCGCAACGACCCCCCTTGACATTGAAGGAGAAGCGGCCCGGCTTGTACCCTCTGATCTTTGCCTCCGGCATCTCTGTGAAGAGGTTTCGTATGTCGGTGAAGACTCCTGTGTAGGTAGCGGGGTTGCTCCTCGGAGTACGTCCGATGGGTGACTGATCCACCTGGACAACTTTGTCTACTAGATCGATGCCCTCGATTTGGTCATACTCCAGTGGCTCAGCCAGTGACTTGTAGAGATGCTTGGAGAGGGCAGGGTAGAGGGTGTCATTGACATAGGTACTCTTGCCGGAGCCGCTCACTCCGGTTACCAGCGTCAGCGTACCCAGGGGAATGGAGAAGGGCTCGCCCTGCAGATTGTTTCCCTTAGCTCCCAGCAGCGTGAGACTCTTGCCCGAACCGCACCGCCGTATCTTCGGGATCTCAATGTCCTTCTCCCTCCTCAGGTACTGAGCTGTCAGCGTATCAGACTGCATCAGCTCCTTCGGCGTGCCACTAAAGACGATATGCCCTCCCTTGCGTCCCGCTCCGGGACCGATATCGATGATGTAGTCTGCCTGCTCCATGATCTCTCGGTCATGCTCTACAACCAGGATCGTATTGCCCTGGTTGCGAAGAGACTTGAGGGATCGTATCAGTCGGTCGTTATCCCTCTGATGAAGACCTATAGAGGGCTCATCGAGGATATAGAGGACATTCACCAATCGGCTCCCCAGCTGTGTAGCCAGTCGAATCCGCTGCATCTCACCTCCGGAGAGAGTGGCAGTGGTTCGGTCTAAGGAAATGTAGGTCAGCCCTACCTCCACTAAGAATGAGAGACGACTCTCTATCTCCTTGCAGATCTCGGTAGCGACGACACGTCTCTGCCGGTCGATCTTTGCCGGTACGGACTTGATCTCCTCCAGCAGATCAGGGATCGGCATCGACGACATCTCAGTGATGTCCTTGCCATTGATCTTAAAGGCAAGAGCCTCCTTGCGCAGTCGCTTACCGTGACACCGAGGACAGGGGACGTAGGTGCTAAATTGCTCCGCCCACTTCTTTGTTTTTGCGTTATAGTCCCCCTCGGTCATTTTCTCGAGTATGGAGACGATGCCGTCATACTCGGTCAGCCTCTGTCGCACACCGGTCTTGGTGTGATAGAAGAGTGGATAGTCGACACCATTCAGCACGTCATCGATCAACTCCTCCGGATAGTCCTCAATGGGGGTGTCTAGATCCAGATCGTGATGCTTAAGGATCGCATCCAACTGAGCAAAGAGGAGCCCCCGCTTGTACTTCCCGATCGGTGCCACCCCTCCCTGTCTCATGCTGAGCTTTGGGTCCGGGATCACCTTAGAGAGATCTGGTGCGGTGACCACGCCGAGCCCCTTACACTTTGGACAACTTCCCTGTGGAGAATTGAAAGAAAACGTATTAGGGTCCGGATCCGGTAGCGACTCCCCCGCTTCCTCGTCCATCAGATTACGGCTATAGTAGGAGGGCTTAAGACCATCCTCCTGCATATCCTGTACGAGGATGATCCCCTTTCCGATCCGGAGTGCCGTCCTGACGCTCTCCTTGATTCGGTCAATCTGCTTGGACACCACCTTCAGCTTATCGATCAGGATCTCTATCGAGTGGTTTTTATACCTCGACAGGGCAAGACCGGGCTTCAGATTAGTCAGCTCCCCATCGATCCGAGCGGAGACATACCCCTTCCGTCGGTAGCTCTCGAGCAACTCACGATAGTGTCCCTTACGGCTTCGCACGACTGGAGCGTAGAGGTAGACCTTACGGTCGGTGTAAGTCTCTAGGATCCGGTCGATGATCTGATCCTCTGAGTAGTGTATCAGCTCCTTACCTGTCCTAAGCGAGTAAGCGGTCGCGCATCGGGCGTAGAGCAGACGGAGGAAGTCGTAGACCTCCGTCGTTGTCCCTACGGTACTGCGAGGATTTTTATTGGTAGTCTTCTGCTCGATGGAGATGACCGGCGACAGACCGGTGATCTCATCGACATCTGGTCGCTCTAGATCACCGATATAGCCTCTGGCATAGGAGGAGAAGGTCTCCAGATATCGCCGATTACCCTCTGCGTAGATCGTATCAAAGGCGAGGGATGACTTACCACTTCCACTCAGCCCGGTAACCACAGTGAGAGAATTGCGCGGAATGGTCACGGAGATGTCACGGAGATTGTGCTCCCTTGCCCCCTGAACCACGATCCGACCTTTCTCTACAGCCTTGCTCTCTATTTTGCTCTTATCTTTCATAGATATAATGGGCAAAGGTACTCAATTATCGGCGTCGTGGGGAGGATTATTCTCAAGCCAGAGTCGGCAGTTACGCGTCATCCATTTATAATTTGCTCGTCTGGCAGGGCTCTCCTGAAATATCCTGTGGTACTCGTCCAGCGACATCTCAGTGATATCCTCCCGGCTGAGGTCGAGGATCGTGTCGTAGGAGGGGAAGAGCTTCGTAGGCTTGGGTTGACGATTAAAGGGGCAGGCATCCTGGCAGCTGTCACATCCGAAGAGCCTATTCCCCATCCGTCGGGTCAGCTCAGGAGAGACCTCATCATGGTGCTCCACGGTGAGGTAGCTGATACAACGGCGGGCATCCATCCCTTCAGGAGAGAGTGCTCCCGTCGGGCAGGCGTCCAGGCAGCGATGACAGGAACCGCAGAGTGAGCGTCGAACCGGATGCTCCGACTCTAGCTCAAGCGTCGTCAGCATCTCCGCGAGAAAAAAGAAACTCCCCATGCCAGGGATAATCATGCACCGGTTCTTCCCGATAAAACCTATTCCTGCCTCGCTCGCCCAGTACCGCTCAAGGAAGGGTACACTACCGGAGATGCAGCGGAAGGAGTGGGGTGCCACCCGCTCATTGATCCCCTCGCCGAGACGGACAAGCGCTTCGGTCAGCACATCGTGATAGTCCGGACCATAAGCGTACTTAGCTACCTGCGGAGCCTCCTTGGGTTGCTGTCTCACCGGATAATACGAGGCTGCCACCACTATCACCGATCGGGCACCTGGGAGGATCTTGTCAATGGGATTCTTCCTGACCTCCACGTTCTTGGACATATAGCCCATGCCCGCTGCCTTACCCTCTTCGAGCCAATGGTCGAGATAAGCCTGGTGCTCGTCCGACACCTCCCCGAGGTGCGCAAAGCCAATGGCATCAAAGCCATACTCCCTTGCTGCCTCACGAATAAGTGACCGCAGGTCCTGAGTCATTGCTGGGTTGCCCCGGAGAGCTGGTTGTAGATCTGCAGGTAAGCCTTGCTGTAATAGTCGCAGTCTTTACCATATTTCGCCTCCAGACCGCTGCCATGGGCGCGATTGAGACGCATAAGCTCCTCTGCGACGATGATCTCCCGCTCTATCTCAGGCATACAGGTAATGAAGTCCCGGTCGCTGAGACGGAAGTACCAGTCCAGATCCCTCAGGCTCCGATCCAGCATCAGCGAGGTGATCTCCTCTGCATCACCGGTCATCCCGGCATCGTAGAAGGCTCCCACAAGGGGAAGCGAAGAGGCTCCGTGCGGCACCACCTCGTCGAGGATGGCGGTCTTGGACCGCTCCAGAACCTCTCGCGCTCGGATCGAGTCACCACGGGCTACAAGACCTTTTGCCAGGGGTGCAAAGATCATACTACGATAGGTCTCCAGCATACGGCGAGCATTCTCGTCCATGTAGGTCCCTGAGCGATCGGCTCCCGCCCACCGGAAGCGCTCCATCACGTTGGTATACATCCGCTCCACATCGACCTCGCTCGAGGTCCCCTTTGTCCGGATCGGGAGTACCTGATAGGCCATGCCGGTCTGACGGAAGTAAGGCGTCAGACCCATGCGATTGGACTCGCCGACCGTGATGCAGAAGTAGATCGGTCGCTTCCACTTATTAGCCTCAATCATATCGTAGGAGACCAGCTCCTCCTTGCCGAGGTAACTCTTTCCTGAGAAGTCATACAGTGTCACCGGCTCCTTGATATAGGCTGTATCACTTGGGTAAAGCACACCTCTCTGGATCAGATCAGTGGGATCATAGGATAGGGCGACCTTTGTACTAGGGAGGTAGTCCACCTTCTGCACAATGCCGGGGATATCCTTAGTGGAGGGATCGTCGGAGCCGATGAAGTCAAGCGCATGTCTCAGCTCCAGCGTGTCCTTCATCACCGGCACTACGTAAGCAATGCCTCGTTTATCACCCCCATACTCCTTCAGACCCCAGGTGATGGGCATTGGAGCCGCCTCGTAGGTCTGCTTCTTCATCTGCTCTATGTACCAGTCCGCCTGCAGGTAAGAGGAGTTGCAGACCTTCAGGTCAGTCCGTACTCCCTCCACTTCCTGCGCATACCAGAGGGGGAAGGTATCGTTGTCCCCATTGCAGTAGATGATTCCATTCGGCTCGCAACTATTGAGGTAGTTATTTCCCGTGTCGGCTGCGAGGCGACGTCCCGAGCGATCGTGATCGTCCCAGTTTTGCCAGGCGACTAAGGTCGGTACCAGGAGACAGAGGGCTGTTAGACCGAGAGCCAAACCGCTCTTCTTCCTACTTCTCTCCCCGGTGATGAGGTCATAGAGACCGAAGACACCACACCCGATCCAGATACTAAAGGCGTAGAAAGACCCCGCATAGGAGTAGTCTCGCTCGCGCACCTGATAGGGCGTCTGATTGACATACAGCAC
>NZ_CAKRLH010000116.1 GCF_934359325.1 uncultured Porphyromonas sp. | reverse complement strand
AGGTCTGCCGTGGCATCTATGATCGCTTTATTAAAGGTCAGTACCCCCTCGGCAGTCTGAGGAAGGTGCGGAGGGAGAAGGGTGGAGTCACTATCCAGGCCGACACAGAGGAAAGACTTCTTTCGTCTTATCTGTTCGACGAGTTGCTGCTTATTCATATCTCAGTATCCGTATTTTATTCGAGCAAAGGTACTGATTTTTGCCCAATTACGTTCCCGCATTTTCTCCCTCTCACAGGGTGTGCAATAGTAACGAAGGACTTATGAAATAGGGGCACAGCTTTTCACGGCGTCCAAGACACCCTCCGACCGATGTCGGTATTGGTAAAATCTATTACCGCTAATAGGCTTCACTAATACCGGTAATAGAGAAAACTAATACCGGTAATAGATATACCCCACATCCTCCGAGGTGAGAGGTGACCCTGGGATACCTGATGATCTCGGTGATGGGTCGGATCACAGGGGAGCTACAGGTCGACCGCCGTCAGCCAGCCGTGACGATCGGGGAGCCTACCGGTCTGTATGCCTGTGAGGTGGTCGTAGAGCTCTCGGCAGATCGGACCGGGCTCACTGCCGTAGTCGTATATGATGCCGGTATCGAGGTCGACAATCTTGCTGATGGGACAGATAACTGCGGCGGTGCCACAGGCTGCCGCTTCATTGAGGGTGCTGAGCTCCTCCACAGGCAGAGGACGGCGCTCCACCGACAGACCGAGGTCGCCGGCGATGGTCATCAGGCTGTCGTTGGTCACCGAGGCGAGGATCGACTCGGAGCGGGGAGTAATGTAGGACTTCCCTCTGATGCCGAAGAAATTGGCTGACCCGCACTCGTCGATGTACTTCTTCTCCTGAGGATCCAAGAAAAGGCATCCCCCGGCATAGCCCTCCTCATAGGCCTCATGCATTGCGCGGAAGGAGGCGGCATAGTTTCCGCCCACCTTGAACCTCCCGGTGCCGCGCGGGGCAGCTCGGTCGTAAGAGCGCTGGATCACTACCGGGACGGAGGTGACTCCGCGCGTGAAGTAGGGTCCTACCGGACAAGCATAGATCGAGAAGAGGTACTCGCTGCTCTCGCTCACGCCGACATGTGGCCCTATACCGATGACGAGAGGTCTTAGGTAGAGGGCAGCACCCGTGCCATAGGGCGGGACAAAGCGGCTATTATGCTTCACCACCATATGGCAAGCCTCCAGGAAGAGCTCCTCCGGCACCTCCGGCATCATGATCCCGGCGCAGGAGCTCTGTAGCCGATGGGCATTTTCCTCGGGTCGGAAGAGACAGACCCGACCATCCCGGCAGCGGAAAGCCTTGAGTCCCTCAAAGGCCTGCTGACCATAATTGAGTCCCGTTGCTGCCAGATGAACCGATATGGTGGGGTCAGCACACAGCTCAGGCTTGCTCCACTCCCCCTTAGAGTAATAGCTCCGTACGTTATAGTCCGTCGGATAGTAACCGAAAGTCAGTGACTCCCAGTCGGTCTCTTCTTGTGGCATTGCTTTGCTCTCTTGCTCTTACTTCGCTTTCTTGGTGGTACCGGTGCGCTTGGCCGGTTTTTCTGCCCTTAGCTTATGGAGCTCCTCCTGCAGTGCGGTGATCTCCTCGCCCTGGTTCTCGATCGTTTTTAGGAGGGCATTAAGCTCCTCATTCTCGATCGAGCTGGGATACTCCTCCTCCACGCGGAGGTGGAAGTCACTCAGCACATTCATATAATTATTGAAGGCGTCGTAGGGACTGCTGTAGGGACTGTAGAGACCTGAGTCCTTATTCTCCATAGCTGTGGACATATAGAGGAAGTGGTCGCTGCTCTGGAGGTAGGCCCAGTCCTGCTTGATCCTCCTGTTACCGCTCATACGGGTCCGCTCAGTCCACTCCACCAGCTTGCCGAAGGCCTCCTGCTGGAGGATATTGCCGAGCCAGGACTTCGTCGTCTTCTCCTCCTCCGACCAGGAGATGGTGTCCAGGACGCTGATCTCATCCTCTGGTCGGAGCTGCGCAAAGACCTCGGACGGTGTCGCCATCTCCAGCCCGGCACGGTCGATGTACTCCGGTAGAGCGCGGAAGAAGTCGAAGATCCCCGATGACGCGGGACAGAGATTGCCCAGTACGTCGTAGCTCATGTCGAGATAGGTCACCTGCTCCCCCTTGCCCCGATCAGCGAGCCAAGAGGCGTACTTGTCCGCTGTCAGCGGATACTCGTCCCAGCTCTGATCGCAGAAGCGCCGAGAGAGATCCTCAGACAGTGCGGCGTGGCGCATCAGGAGATGGAGTTCTGGCACTACCGCACTCTGGTAGACGAAGTCGGGACTCTTCCACCCCAGCACATGCTTAGCGCCCTCGGTGAGCATCCCATGAAATCCCATCTCTGCCACTGCCAGTGCGATGTCATCATCGTAGAGGAGCTCTGTATTGCGCAGCACCTTAGGCTCGTAATCGAAGATCGCCTTGAGAGCCGTGACATGCATCCCCACCTGACCCTTAAACTCCGCCTTGGACGGCGCCAGAGAGGAGAGACTGTGGGCGTAGGGCTCTGCCAGGAGCTCCACACACCCCGTCTCGGTGAGCTTACGGAAGCTGTCGATCAGCTCCGGCGTGTACATCTCGATCTGGTCCAGAGCGGTGCCGGAGATGGCGAAGGCGACCTTGACCTTGCCCTTAGTCTGCTGGATCAGGTCGTAGATCATCTGATTGGCCGGCAGATAGGATCGCTCAGCGGCGGATCTCATATACTGCTCATTGAGGAAGTCGTCGAAGTAGTAGTGGTCGTTGCCTATGTCGAAGAATCGGTAGCGCTTCAGACGAAAGGGCTGATGCAGCTGGAAGACGAGGCAGAGTTTTTTCTTATCCATGGTGAGTAGTTTATCTAGCAGGGAGGTTATTCATAAGAGGTATTATCATCGTCCAAGGACCTGGTCATAGAGACCGCGTATCTTGAGCGCCACATTATCCCACGTGATCCCGGCCACCTCGTCCAGCCCTCGCTGAGAGAGGAGGTCGTGAAGTGCCGGATAGGTGACGAGGGCGTACATCGCATCCGCCATCGCATCGACATCCCAGTAGTCGAGCTTGATCGCGTAAGTGAGTATCTCGGAGCAGCCGGACTGCTTGGAGATGATACAGGGGACGCCGCACTGCATCGCCTCGAGGGGCGTGATGCCAAAGGGCTCCGACACCGAGGGCATCACGTAGACATCGCTGGCATGGTACACCTCGTACACCTGACGACCCTTCATGAAGCCGGTGAAGTGGAAGCGGTCCGAGATGCGCTTCTCCGCCACGAGGCGGATCATCTCATCCATCATATCTCCGCTGCCGGCCATCACGAAGCGGACGTCACGCTTCTTAGCCAGCACACGCGCTGCCGCCTCCACGAAGTACTCAGGTCCCTTCTGCATCGTCAGACGACCGAGGAAGGTGATCACCTTATCCTTTACGCCCCTCTTGTCCGGGATATTGAGGATCGAGTCCTCGAGCGGTATCACGGCATTGTGTACGGCGGTCACCTTGGAGGGATCCTGATGATACTTCTCGATCACGGTCCGGCGGGTCAGTTCGCTCACACACATGATATGATCGGCATGGTCCATACCGTCCTTCTCTATGGCGTAGACGGTAGGATTGACATTACCGCGGCTGCGATCAAAGTCGGTAGCGTGGACATGGATCACCAGTGGCACGCCGAGGACCTGCTTGGCGTGGATACCTGCAGGATAGGTGACCCAGTCGTGGGCATGTATCAGGTCGTAGTGGTCGGCTCTGGCGATCACGCCGGTGACGATGGAGTAGTTATTGATCTCGTCGATCAGGTTGTCCCCATACTTCCCGGAGAACTGGATGCACCCTATATCGTCCGTCAGCATATACCTGAAGTCCGCATAGATATGGTCCCTCAGGTGGTAGTACTCATCCGGACTCATCACGCGACCGATCCGCTGCTCGAGATACTCTCTCGAGGGATCATGGTAGACGATCGGCACCTCACTAGCTCCGATGATCCTCATATAAGAGGTGTCCTCATCTCCGGACGGAGCGGGCAGCACCAGGGTAATGTCCATATCCTTCTGCGAGGAGAGCCCCTTCGTGATGCCGTAGGTAGCAGTCCCGAGACCTCCGGAGATATGAGGGGGAAACTCCCAGCCAAGCATAAGTGCTTTCATACGATTTCTGTCTTGCTAATGGTGCTTAATCCTTGCGCTCTTCCGTCACTGCGGCCTCCTCATCCGCACCGCCACGACCCTGATCAGGCGAGGACGAGTGGTGAGAGGTCATACTGAGGAAGGAGTCATAGAGGTCTCCCTCCTCGTCCCAGATACTCTTGTACTCCACCATACGATTCACGATGCGGAGGATAGCCGAGACGCTCATCATGAAGGAGAGGTCGCTCCGTCCCCTGTATGGCGGGGTGCCGTCATAGATCTCGGAGATGGTGCCGATGCCATTGAGGCTAAGCTCTTCCTCAAAGGGGATCAGCATCCGATCGACGAAGAAGAGACCGGTACGCTTGAAGAGCTTCAGATAGGCACTGAGGTAATAGTAAAGTGTCCACGGCCACGCTCCGCCCTGTACATAAGCGTAGTAGCGCTCCCTCTGATTGCCGCCTGAGAAGCCCTTATAGAGCGGACTGACGGGTGAGAGCGAGCGAAGTCCCTTGGGCGTCAGTAGCTCCTTGGTCACATAGTCGAGGACGGACCGCTGCAGCTTGCGCGACATGGGCGAGTAGGTCAGTCCCACAGCGATGATCTGACTCGGGCGGACGCTCCAGTCGAGCGGACGACCGTCGGCCACATAGTCGAGCAGGTAGCCGTGCTCATTGACAAAGGTCCGGATAAAGCTCTCACGCACCTGATCGATCAGCTCCGTCACCTCCTCATCCCCCTGCAGGTCGTAGAGGAAGCGATAGAAGCAGAGGGCATTATACCAGAGAGCATTGTACTCCACGATATAGCCCCGTCGATCCACGACCGCTGCGCCGTCGAGCATGGTTCCCATCCAGGTGATCGGTCGGCGATCCTCGCCCGGATCGGCGTAGAGGAGACCGTTTCGTCTCATCTC
>NZ_CAKRLH010000115.1 GCF_934359325.1 uncultured Porphyromonas sp. | reverse complement strand
CACTCGTCCTATGCCGGGACCTACGGCGGTAAGCAAAATGAGCGGCTGGAGTATCTCGGCGACAGCCTCCTCGGGGCGGTGATAGCCGCTGCCGCTTACCGGCTCTATCCCGATGAGGATCAGGGCGGACTGACACAGATCCGCTCCTTCCTCGTCAGTCGCAAGCAGATCAATAAGCTGGCGCGCAGCATGGGCATCGACAGGATGCTCCGGGTCTCCTCCGGGGTCGACCTGGAGCACAGCGATGTGCCGGGGAATGCCCTCGAGGCCTTTATCGGAGCACTCTACCTCGACAAGGGATTTGAGGTGACGGCCGACTTCGTCAAGAAGCAGGTGGTGATCTCGCGGAAAAACCTGGAGTGCGTCTCGCGGCAGGAGGAGGACTATAAGTCGACCTTTATCATCAGGATGCAGAAGGAGGGGACGCCCTATCTCTTCGACTACCTCGGGGAGACCGAGGAGGCGCCCGGCGAGGTGACTCATCACGTGGCTCTCCGTGTGGGAGCGGATGGTGTGGTCCTCTCTGAGGGCAGCGGACCGAGCAAGAAAGCGGCCGACCGGATGGCGGCTCGCACTGCTCTCCGGCTCCTCGACACCCACTGACGATACCCATAACCCATATACAGAGAGGGCCGACCCGCATCCCGCGAGCCAGCCCTCTCTCTGCATATTTTACTGTGATCTCAGTCGAGTCGGAGGCACCAGATATCCGGCGTACGTACACCCGGCTTTCGCTCCCCACCTACGAGGTAAAGTGTGCCATCCTGAGCGGTCAGGGCGCCACCGGCAGTGGCGAAGGCGGTGTCCGTAGCGACGACAGACCACTCGCCGCTCTCGTAGTCGAGGCTGATCACGTGCGGCATAAAGTGGTATGCTTCCGGATCACGTGTCATGTACTCAACGCGCTGCCGGGCAAAGTCCTCCAGAGCCTCCTGATCGCCTGCCGCTGTCGCCAGTCCCTGACGATACTCGCGCTCGAGTGCGCTCCGGAAGATGTCGTAGTCCACACCGCCCACCGCATAAACCTTCTTCGCGGCCTCATCGTACGCCACCGCAGTACCTACGAAGAGGAGCTTACGACCACTCTCCTCCAGCACCGGGTGATCGCTGACAAGCTGCCACTCGGCGGTCTCGTCCCCCAGTCGTAGTGCGTAGCTTCTGTCCTGCATCAGCGGCTCTCTCCCTCCCTCTGACGGGGCGAAGCCACCGCAGACAAAGAGCTTACCTGAGTGGGCAAAGGCGATCGGCTGTATGCGCACTCCGTCAGGTAGCGGAGCGATGTGGCGAAGTTCGCCGCCCTCAGTCAGATCCATTGCCTCCACCTCGCGCATCGGCTGTCCCGGGGCAGACCAGCCACCTACCAGGTATAGCTGTCCCTCTGAGATCGCTGCGCTGCCCTCATGCCATCCATGAGAGAGCGCGTCGGAGAGGTGCTCCATCGTCGGCACACCGGCTGCGGTCAGGGTGATCCTATAGATCGAGCGAAGGGACGAGCTACCATCGGTACCGCCGATGAAGTAGAGCGTGTCCCCCTCCTCCGATCGGAGTGAGGCTCCGTAGCCTGAGGGTCGTGCTAGATCCCCCAGAGTGAGTGTGTCGAGGACCTCGCCCTCGTCCGAGATCCGCAGGGCGTGGATCCGGCTGTAGAAGCGCTTCTGTCCTCCCTCAAGAGGTCCCTTGTCGGGGAAGTTGCACCCGCCGCCGTAGATCAACCACTCTCCCAGCACTCCGGCAAATGCCCCGGAGGCTCCCTTCTCCAGCCCTTCCTCAGCCTTGAAAAACTCCTGAGGGAGGGCAATCTTAGTCAGTCGACTCATCGTTGTCTTACTCTCTTGATTTGCCTGACATCCCGAGCTCGTCAGACTGATCATCAGTCCGAGGAGCAGTGCGATGCGAGATCTTATACTTATGTTATCCTTCATTGACTCTCTTGATGTTGTCTCGCCAGGCGAGACAGATCGCATTACAAAGGTCTTATCCAAAGGTACCAATATCCCCGCTTACTCTTCTCGTATGTACGAAAAAACTTTTCTTATATGCTGTTGTGAGTCATAGTTGTTTGACAAGCGGATCCTGCCATTGTGGAAGAAGTGTAGAAGAAGAGGAGAACGTTTAATGTGTTACGATTAGGAATATATGGATATATTTGCGAGAGGAAAAATAGTTTATTAATGATACGATAGTATTATGGCTGAGTTTGCTAAGATCAAAGGGCTGCTGGTAGCCCCGTTTACACCCTATAAGGATGCAGCTGCGGAGGAGATCAATACCGAGATCATCCCCGCCTATGCCCGGATGCTCCACGACAATGGTCTGAAGGGCGTCTTCATCAACGGCTCTTCCGGGGAGGGCTATATGCTGACGAAGGAGGAGCGCATCCGTCTCGCCGAGGCGTGGCGCAGTGCGATCGAGTGGGACGACTTCCGTCTCATCGTCCACGTCGGCTCCACCTCTATTAAGGAGTCGCGCGAGCTGGCCAGTCACGCTCAGGAGATCGGCGCCTTCGGCATCGGTGCCATGGCCTCGCCCTTCCCCAAGGTGAGCCGTGTGGAGGACCTCGCTGCCTACTGCCGTGAGATCGCCAAGGGCGCCCCGGAGCTCCCCTTCTACTACTACCACATCCCCGCCTTCAATGGTGCCTTCCTCCCGATGACCGACTTCATGCGTGTGATGGAGAAGGAGGTCCCCACCTTTGCCGGGCTGAAGTACACCTACGAGAGCAACTACGAGTACAATCAGTGCATGCTCTATAAGGACGGCAAGTACGATATGCTCTACGGCCTCGATGAGACGATCCTCTCCGCCCTCGTCATGGGCGGTGCCAAGGGTGGTATCAGCGGCACCGGCAACTACATCGGCCGCGTGCTCACTCAGGTGATCTCCTGCTGGGAGAAGGGCGACCTCGAGGGCGCAAAGAAAGCGCAAAACTATGCCCAGGACGTGATCAACGTCATCGCTAAGTACAGAGGAAATATCGTCGCCGGGAAGCGAATCATGAAGCTGATCGGTCTCGACCTCGGTCCCAATCGCATCCCCTTCCACTCCATAGAGCCGGAGGAGGAGCAGGCGATCCGGAGAGCGCTGGAGGAGATCCACTTCTATGATCACTGCAATAAGCTATGAGCCAGGACACAAAGACCTATCTACACCACCTAATCACTCAGTGCAGGGAGGAGCTGCTGGAGAGTATCCTCCCCTTCTGGCTTGAGCATGGTCTCGACCGGGAGTATGGCGGCATGCTCACCTGCGTTGATCGCGACGGGACCCTGATGGACGGGACCAAGTCGGTCTGGTTCCAGGGTCGTGCAGCCTATATCCTCTCCTACGTCTATAATCACATCGACCCCCGCCCCGAGTACCTCGAGGCGGCAAGGAGTATCCTCGACTTCGCCGAGAAGCACTGCGTTGACCCGGAGGACGGGCGGTGGTACTTCGAGGTGACACGCGACGGGCTTCCTCTCCGCAAGCGCCGCTACGTCTTCTCCGAGACCTTTGGTATCATCGCTATGGCGGAGTATGCGCTGGCGACCGGAGACAAGAGCTATGCAGAGAAGGCTCTCCGACTCTTCAGTCAGGTGCAGGAGTGGCTAGAGACGCCCGGTGCACTGCCGTCCAAGTATCTCCCCACTCAGCCCGCCATCGGTCACAGCATCCTGATGATCCTGATGAATACCGCTGCGGTGCTTCGTCAGGTGGTCGATGATCCGATCCTGGAGCGACAGGTGGAGAAGTCGTATGAGGCGATCCGCCACAAGCTCTGGCGCCCGGAGTACCACATCATCCTCGAGAGCGTTACGCCCGAGGGTGACCTGATCGACACCCTCGGTGGGCGGACGATCAATCCCGGTCACTGCATCGAGACCTCCTGGTTCCTCATGGAGGTGGGGCACGCCTTCCCCTATCTGTCGATCTCGGATGAGATGCGATCCTTTGCCCTCGAGGTGCTGGACGGCGCCTGGGAGTGGGGCTGGGACGAGCCCTATGGGGGTGTGATCAACTTCCGCGACTGCAAGGGCTTCCCAAGTCAGGACTACAGCCAGGACATGAAGTTCTGGTGGCCTCAGACCGAGGCGGCCATTGCACACCTCTATGCCTATAAGGAGACCGGTCGGGAGGAGCACCTAGATAGTCATAAGAAGGCACTCGACTGGGCCTGGACCCACCTCCGTGACCCCGAGTACCCCGAGTGGTACGGTTACCTCCACAGAGATGGCACCGTGGCACAGCCGGCTAAGGGCAACCTCTTCAAGGGACCCTTCCACATCCCCCGCATGCTGACTAAGCTCATCCTCCTCGCTGAGGAGATTTTAGATCAATAATATATAGGTATGTCTAAGCTAAAGGAGAAAAACTGGTACCCCTGGCTCGTCGTCGGGCTCCTCTGGATCGTAGCGCTGCTGAACTATATGGATCGGCAGCTCCTCTCCACGATGCAGGCGCAGATCGGTGCCGACATTACCGAGCTGCAGTCGGCGGAGAACTTTGGTCGCCTCATGGCAGCCTTTCTCTGGATCTACGGCATCTTCAGCCCCATCGCCGGCTCCATTGCCGATCGGCTGAGTCGCAAGTGGCTCATCATCGGCAGTCTCGTCGTCTGGAGTGTGGTGACGACCGCGATGGCGTGGTGCACCACCTTTGAGCAAATGTGGTGGCTCCGCGCTACGATGGGCGTCAGCGAGGCACTCTACATCCCCGCCGGACTGGCTCTGATCGCGGAGTACCATACCGGACGGACCCGCTCCCTCGCCGTCGGTATCCATATGACTGGTATCTACATCGGTCAGGCACTGGGAGGCTTCGGCGAGACGCTCTCCATCAGCATGAGCTGGCAGAGTGTCTTCCACTACCTCGGCCTCATCGGTGTCGGCTACGGTCTGGTGCTGATGCTGCTCCTGCAAGACAAGCACACCCTCCGGGAGAAGGCCCTCGAGCGCCGGCAGCATGCTGCCACCGCCCCCGGTCTGGGATCCTCGCTGAGGAGTCTCTTCCGCACCCCCGCTTTCTGGGTACTGCTCTTCGTCTTTGCCGTCCCGAGCCTCCCCGGCTGGGCGACCAAGAACTGGCTGCCAACGCTCTTCAATGAAAACCTCGACGGCATCACCATGAGCACCGCCGGTCCCCTCTCCACCATCTCCATCGCCGCCAGCAGCTT
>NZ_CAKRLH010000114.1 GCF_934359325.1 uncultured Porphyromonas sp. | reverse complement strand
AGCGCTGTATGGCACAAAGACCACACGTCCGTCCTCTAAGTGTCCGATACACTTCCCCTCAGCCGCCATCTTCTCGATGGTGATGCCGGGGGCGATCACTCTCTTTTTCTCTCTTCTCTTAGCTTTCACAAATGGGTTGTCTCAGGTATAATGCCTACTCTTGACTAATGATGAGGTCACCGATCAGGCGAGAACAAAGGTACTCATTTTACTGATTAGCTGTGTGGAAAAAGTTCAGCCCGGCAGCATCGGAGTAAACCGGCTGCCGGGCTGGGCTCAGTGGTGTGCGAAGATTATAGCTCCCCTTGTCTCGTGGAGAAGTCTTGCTTGAAGTCCTTGATAGCGATGTAGATCTCGCCGAGCTTCTTATTCTGGAAGTACGGCTTCAGGGAGAGATAGAGTCGGAGGCGACACTTCTTCAGCTCGATGTCCAGATTAAGCACCCTCTCTAGCGTTTTTCCATACTTGTAGTCGCTCAGGTCTTCATCATCGAGTAGATCCAGTAGCTCAGCCCGCTCCTTCCAGAGGATCATCTTCTTACGGTCGTAGCGTGCCAGCTCGGTGTCCAGAGCCCTCTCCTCGTCCGCACTGAGCTGACAGGTCTGGACCACGTATGCAACGCACTCCTTCCGTATCTGATCCGCCTTGGGTGTGCCTGAGGATCTGGTGCCGACTGCTACCGGCTCGGGTACAAGTTGTGCCAAACCGCTGCCGTGGGCCTTCACGTGCGGCAAGGAGAGGAGGACGGAGAGAAGTAGAAGTGTGAGTATCAGTCTATTCATAGGGGTAATGTCCTTAAGCTGTGAGGTCAGAGACTACCATAAGTGATATGGAGGTAATAGTCGTCAGCCAAGTCCTCCGTGAGGTAGTCCTCGTAGTCCTGGTCGCTGTACTGCTCGTAGCGCTCCAGGTCATCATTACGTCCCGAGAGTGTCGTATCCTCGTCCTGGATCGTCATAATCCCAGTGGTGTAGACCAGAGGGATGGCGAGTAGCACGACCACCACTGAGGCAACGGCTATGTAGAGGCGCTTGCGAGATCTCCGTCTATCGCTCCTGTCTCGGCGACTCAGTCGCTCCTCCACTCGCTCTATCGTCTCGATCCGTTGCTTCACACGATCCGCTAGCCCCTCGAAGTATCCGTCCGGGACGGAGAAATGCCTTGCGGGATCATTGGACTTAATAATATTTCGGCTCCTCAGTGGAGTCTTCTTAATACTCATACTTATCTGAAAGACGTTTATAATGATATCTCCTAGTAACCCAGTACATCTGTGAGATCCTCTGTGGAGGCAAAAGTTTAATCCTCATCCTCCACCACACCCAGATACTTATACAGCTTCTGAGTGGCGTGGTGATAATTTGCCTTAAGCGCCCCGACACTGGTGCCGGTGATCTCCGAGATCTCGGCATAGGGCAGTTCCTCGAAGTACCGTAGCTCAAAGGTTGTCCTCTGCTTCTCGGGGAGTTTCTCTATCGCCTCCATTAACTGGATCTCAGCCTCATCGCCGTCGAAGTAGGGGTCGCTCGTCAGCGTCTCTGCGAGGCTGTAGGTGTCGGTCTCCATCGGCAACTGACGCTCCGGGCGGTTTCGTCGCAGAAGCGAGCGTGCTTCATTGAGTGCAATGGTGTACATCCAGGTGGAGAGCTTGGACTGGCCTTCGAAGCGACCAAGGTTTTTCCACACCTTGATCAGCGTATTCTGGAGTGCATCATTGGTGTCATCGTGGCTGATGAGCACACGACGGATCACGGCGTAGAGCATCGGCGAGTAGCGGTCAACGATCAGCCGGAAGGCCTCCTCCTGGGTCTCCGACTGTTTCGCGAGCTCTACCAGCTCCTCCTCGGGTATGTCAGGACTGATCTTCAAGGGAGAGTGGAGCTCACTTGGTTTGAGCAGCCTTAGCCTCCTTATTCAGCTCCGGATACTTGATCCGAGAGTGGTTCATCGTCCGGAGCTTATCGAGGAAGACCTGCTTGATCATCTCGATGTCCTTTAGCGTCAGCGGGGTATTCCGCAGGTATCCGCCGCTGACGATGCCGTCGACGATCTTGTCGATGTGATTTGTGAGGATCTCCTCATTCATCTCCTTGAGGCTGCGCGATGACGCCTCCACCTGGTCCGCTAGCATCATCACGCCCTGCTCGCGTGTCCAGGGGTTGGGTCCCGGGTAGCGGAACATACTCTCGTCCACCACCTCACCCGGGTGCTCATTGCAGTACTGGATGTAGAAGTACTTCGTCATCCCGAGACCGTGATGGGTGCGGATGAAGTCGATGATCTGCTCAGGGAGCTTCGCATTCCTCGCCATCTCCACGCCATCGGTGACGTGACTGATGATGATCTTGGCACTCTCCTCTGGTCGAAGCTTGAAGTGAGGATTATTCTCTCCACCTTGGTTCTCCGTGAAGTAGATCGGATTCTTCATCTTCCCGATGTCGTGGTAGAGGGCGCCGGTGCGGGTCAGCTGGACGTTGCCGCCGATCTTGGAGATCGCAGCAGTACTGAGGATCGAGACATTAAGCACGTGCTGAAAGGTCCCAGGTGCCACCTCGCTCTCCCTCTTGAGTAGCGGCTTGCTGATGTCGCCCAGCTCCACGAGGCTGATCGGCGTGATGTAGCCAAATACCTTCTCTACTATATACAGAAGCGGGTAAGAGAACATCAGAAAAATAAAGCCGATCGCAAAGTACCACACCAGATTAATGTCAAAGCCCGCCAGCGTCCCCTCCATAGCGAGTGTATAGGCGGTGTAGACGGCGATCTGGACGAGCGGCACCCACACAGATGAGAAGATCAGGTCACGCCTCTGAGAAATATCAGACAGTGTCGCCAGTACCACCGCTCCGCTGATCACCTGAAGCAGGAGGAAGAGCGCGGCATCAGGCACCACCAGAGTGCTGAGAAGCACCGTGGTGATGTAGGTCACAAGTGCCGTCCTCGAGTCCATCACCACACGCGTCAGGATCAGCACCATACAGTAAGGGATGACGTAGACCACCATCGGAGAGATCGGAGCGAGCAGATAGGAGGCGGCGGGGAGGAGAAGCACCTGTAGGAGCAGGAAGAGTCTATTGCGTCGCTCACTCATCAGGTCGGGACGGGCGATGCGGAGGTAGAAGTAAAGCCCAAGCAACGTGCCGGCGATCAGCGCCAGCAGCCCCAGCCGGATGATGACCAAGTCTGACGTACTACGGGCGTACTTATTGTAAGCCGCCTCGTACCCCTTGAGCTGCTGATAGATCTCCGGTGTGACCATCTCGCCGAGACCGACGATCTTGGTCCCCTTGAAGACCACCCCCAGCACCTCGTTGATCGATGCGATGCGGGCGTCTGCCATACGGCTCGTCTGGTCCGTGTCGTAAGTAACGTTGGGTACCAGTAGTGCCATAAGGTCTGCCTGGCGCAGTGTGAGACTGTCGAGACCCTTGGGCGCCTGCGCTATGATCGAGTCGTACGCCTCCGCCGTTGTGATCAGGTCCGAGAGCATACGCTCACGTGCCACATTGTCCTTGCCGATCACAAAGACCTGGGCAGAGTCTGTGAGCTGCTCCATCTCCGTCGGGTCGATCATGCCGAGGTCGTAGAAGTGCTCCAGTTCCCTCAGCAGATAGGCGACGTAGTTGCTGTGCTCTAGGATCACCCGGGGCAGCTTGGCATCGTGATAGGCCTCGAGGAGCTGATTCTTCTGCTGACCGTACACCTCCTTATTGTAGGAGAAGTAGAGATCCTTGTGCGCCTCTATGTAGGCCTGCTCCTGCTGTACTGCCTCAGGACTCTTCCGCACCTCGAAGTCGTACGGCGCAATCAGCACATCTTGGTAGCGCCAGGGCTGATTGACAGCATACTTGTACTTGAAGTGTGACTGCCCTCCAGGGTAGCACAGTGACAGGATCGCCGCCGTGGCAAGGATGGCGACGAACGTCCATAGGGCGGTGGTGCGATGTACCTTCTTCATACCTATCAGATGAGTCAGCTTGCATTAAGGAGGAGATGACCGACGGCAGATGGGACAGTCTCCCGAGTGTCCTCGGTCATCCCCCTTCTCCTATGTGTGCATTGAGAGCGTTACTTCTCCCAAGTGAGTGGTCCGAGCCTACTTCTCGAGACCCCTATTGCGTCGAGCGGCGAGGAGGGTATTGTGGAGGAGTGCGATGATCGTCATCGGTCCCACGCCGCCCGGCACGGGGGTGATGTAAGAGCACTTCGGTGCGACGTTGTCGAAGTCCACGTCCCCGCAGAGACGGAAGCCCTTCGCTCTAGAGGCGTCCGGTACCCGGGTGGTGCCTACGTCGATCACGACGGCGCCCTCCTTCACCATATCAGCCTTGACGAAGTGGGGCTGACCAAGGGCGGCGATGATCACATCGGCGTGACGGGTGTAGAAGGCGATGTCCTTCGTGTGGCTGTGGCAGACTGTGACGGTTGCATTGCCGGGATTGTCCTTATGGAGCAGCAGCTGTGCCACAGGCTTGCCGACGATATCGCTCCGCCCCAGCACCACGACATGCTTGCCGTCGGTGCTGATGTTGTACCGCCTCAGCAGCTCGCAAATGCCGAAGGGAGTCGCAGAGACAAAGCCCGGCAGTCCGATGGAGAGCTTGCCGACGTTGGTCGGGTGGAAGCCATCCACGTCCTTCCTCGGATCGATCGCCTCGATCACCTTCTGCGCATCGATGTGCTTAGGCAGGGGCAGCTGGACGATGAAGCCGTCGAGGTCGTCATCCGCATTGAGCTTTGCGACCTCCTTGAGCAGCTCTTCCTCCGTGATATCCGCCTCGAAGCGGAGGGTCTCGCTGCGGATTCCGCACGCTTCGCAGGTGATCATCTTATTGTGCACGTAGGTCTCGCTGCCACCATCGTGGCCGACCAGTACGGCGATCAGTCGGGGAGACTTGTGTCCGTTGGCGACCATCCTCTCCACCTCCGTCTTGATTTCTTCTCTCATCTGCCGATTGATCTCCTTGCCATCGAGCAGTGTGTAGGGTGTTTCCATAACTTGGTGTATCTGTTTGGTAAAAAGTGATTATCTCATCTGCCTCCTCTCATCTGCTGTCGCATCTGAGCCATAGAGGGAGCTCCCTTGCCATTAAGACCGAGGCTGCTCATCTTCTTCATCATCTTCTTGGCGGAGTTGAATTGCTTGATCAGCCGATTCACCTCCTGTAT
>NZ_CAKRLH010000113.1 GCF_934359325.1 uncultured Porphyromonas sp. | reverse complement strand
AAAGAGCGTATCGGGACAGCAGTCGAGCACCCGGGCGATCCAGTATAAGGCGTGTTTGGAGGTTTCCGATCCGCCACCCTGGTACGGACTATTTGCTTTTTTCCGTCCGCTCTGTCAGATTTTGGTACCTTTGGGATAAGTTATATCTCAAGAGACATTTTCGATCCTATGGACAAGAAGATACTAGCCTTAGTCACCGCTGCCCTGGGCTTCTCAGCCACCGTGGCGGGACAGGAGCCTGTCTCCCCCATGACGCACCTCCTCCACTCCCGTCAGGCGAAGGCGCTGCAGGCATATACAGGCGTGGTGGAGAGTCTGGCACCGCTCTACAGGGAGACTTGGAGTATGCCCATCATGGGCGAGGAGGCGCTTTACCTCGATGCCATCGCCCGCAGCAGCATGGGTGCTGAGGAGGCGGACCTCAAGCTCCTCCACTTCATCGAGCAGCATCCCCATAGCGCTCTCCTACCCTATGCCCAGAGCCGACTCGGCGAGTGGTACTATGTGCGGGGTGACTACTCCGGTGCGGTCTACTGGCTGGACCGGACCGACGTGACGGCACTACCGGAGGAGAGAGCGCAGGCGATCGACTACTACCACGCCTTCTCGCTTATGAAGACCGGCTCCGAGGAGGCGGCACTCAAGCTCTTCCTCCCACTCACCTACTCCAGGGACTTCCACAGTGCCGCAGCCTTCTATGGCGGTTACCTTCTCCTGAAGTCGGATCGGGCGAGCGAGGGGGAGAAGCTCCTCTCGGGACTCTACAGCAGCAACACTTACGGCACTGAGGCGCTCGCCTATGTGGCCGAGTCGCGTCTCTCAGAGGAGGACTATGAGGGGGCTCTGACACTGGCACAGAGGGGGCTCAAGCGGGATGCCTCCGAGAGCAGCGCCCGTCACTCGCTCCTCCACACCGCAGGCCTTGCCGCAGCGATGACCGGGCGGATCGATCTCTCCACCGACTACCTGCGGCAGTACATGAGGCAGGCTGAGCAACCGGGAAGGATCGACCTGCTTGTCCTCGGAAAAAACCTGTACGAGTTGGGCCACGAGACAGAGGCGATAGGCTACCTCACCCGGGTCGATGACGGCACGCCGGACTTTATGTCTCAGCTATCGCACTACTACCTTGGACTCACGAATCTAAGCAGTGGGAAGAGCAGCAGCGCCCTTTCGTCCTTTGACCGGGCAGTAGAGATCGACGTCTACGCCCCGCTGACTGAGGACGCGCAGTTCAATGGCGCTCTCGCCGCCTACGCCGCTCATCAGGGACGTCTCGGTGCTGGTACGAAGCGCTTTGCCTCCTACCTCAGACGCTACCCGACCGGAGCCTACCGGTCCAAGGTGATCACCCACCTGAGTGACGCTTTCCTCAATGACCCCAAGCGGGCAGACGTGCTTCGAGAGATCTCCTCGATAAGCCCGCTCCCGCCCGAACTGAGGAGAGTGAGGGAGAAGGTGAAACTCGGAAAGGCCAATCAGGCTCTCGCAGGAGGCGACCTCCGTAAGGCAACCGAGCAGTACGGGCGGATCATCGGGAAGAACGAGGATCCTGAGAGCGTCGCAGAGGCTTATCTCTGGCGCGGAGAGGCGGCCTACCGCAAGGGAGACTACAAGGGGGCGATCAGCGACACCCGTGCCTATCTCGACAACCGTCCCGAGAGCCTTAAGCTCAATCCTCAGGCTTACTACACCTTAGGCTACGCCTACTTCAATAACAAGAATTACGACCAGGCCAAGAGTGCCTTCCGGTCCTATCTCTCTCAGACCACTCCTTCGACCAACGAGCGCACCGCTGTGCTCAATCGCCTCGGCGATATCTCTGTACAGGAGCGTCGACTCAGCGAGGCTGCCGACTACTTCGACCAGGCAGCGCGAACCGGGGGAGCGGAGTCGGACTACGGCTTTCTCCACCGTGGCATCGTCCTCGGGCTGCAGAAGGACTACGAGGGGAAGATCAGTCTCCTCTCTCGCATGCAGCAGACCTTCCCCTCTTCATCACTCCTTGCTGAGGGCTTCTATGAGCTGGGACAGACCTACAGTATGCTCAATAGACAGTCCCTCGCCAGGCAGGCGTATGATCGCGTGGTGACGAATTATCCCAGACATGAGCTTGCGCCCTCCGCCGCAGTGCAGAAGGCTCTCACCTATATGAGCGAGGAGAGCTTCTCCGAGGCAGCGGATGCCTATGTGGCGGTGATCCGGAGTTACCCCAAGTCCGATGCGGCGAAGACAGCACTGGAGAACCTTAAGGCGCTTAGTATCCAGCTCAATCGAGTGGATGAGTACAATAGCCTGGTGCGCTCTATCGGTGGTACCGGAGCGATCTCCGACCGCGAGATGGACGAGATGACCTACCTCGCGGCTGACAAGATCGTCTCCGAGGGGAAGCCCGCTGAGGCGATCAAGGCACTGGATGATTACCTGACACGCTTCCCCGCCGGGGCGTATCTCGACAAGGCGCTCTACAGCAAGGCTCTGATCCTATCCTCTAATAAGCGGTATAGAGAGGCGACACCGATCCTCGAGCGTCTCTCGACGATGCAGCTGGAGCCGACGATGAGCCACGATGTCAAGCTCCTTCTCCTGGAGAATTATGAGCGAAGTGGTAACTCCGCCCGAGCAGCGGAGGTCGCCCTCCGGCTCGCCAACGAGAGCACCACTCAGGCTGACCGCAGCCGCTACATCTCCGCAGCAGCAACTCATGCGCAGAAGAGTCAGAGCTACGACTTCCTCCTCGCCCTTGCCGATGATGTCTCTCGGAGTAAGTGGGACCTCACGCCGCAGACTAAGTCTGAGGTGATGACGGCAGCCGCAGCCCGCTATGACCAGGTGGGGAAGAAGGATATGGCGCGGCTCTATGCCCGAGCTGTGCTACAGCTGCCCGCCTCCGTCCAGACGACGGCAGCCCGCGTGCTGGCAGCAGAGGAGCTCTTTGATCAGGGACAGTTCCAGACGGTTCGCGACCGGATGGAGAAGGTGGTGAGTGGACAGTCCGACAGCCGATACTGGCTGGCACGAGCCATCCTCCTCCTGAGCGACAGCTACGTCCGTCTCGGCGACAAGAGCACAGCCAAGACCTACCTCGAGAGCCTGCGGTCCGGGTATAAGAACCAGCAGGACGGCATCATTGACCGGATCGATGAGCGTCTCTCACGCCTCTGACTTCGTCGTACTCATTTTTTCCTAAAGATAGATCCTACACCATATATGAAGATCAGACAACTCTTAGTCACGCTCGCAGCATCGTCGATGCTCCTTGGTCTGAGCGCCCAGACGCCGGCAGACACGCTACGCCGGTCGATGACCCTGCAGAGAGCCTACATACCGGAGACTAGTCAGGCGAAGAAGGAGTTCTTCAATCCCCTCGCCAGTCAGACACCTCGGCAGCTCCACCCGCTGGACTTTGCCCGAAACAGCTACAGCCTGAGCATGAAGGCGAGGCCTCGGCTCTTCTCACCGAGCGAGAACCTACTCCTCCCTGAGTACGGGAGCCACCACTTCTACGCCCGACTCTTCGGAGGCTATCCCGTTAAGGCGGGAGGAAACATCGGCGCTCACTTCAGAGCCGGAGAGTATGGGACGATCACGTTCGCCCTCGACCACACCTCCCGACATGTCACCGGCCAGAGAGGGAAGCTGGACGAGGCTCCGATCAATGAGACTCACGACACGGAGGCACTGGTGAGATACTCCCAGAAGCTGCCTGAGAGCGGTCGTATGCTGGAGATCGAGGGATTCGGCTTCGGACACGCCCACTCACTCTATGGGCATCCGCTGAGTTCGGTGAAGTCGGGTGAGCTGCCGTACCTCGTCAGTACCATTACGCCGGAGAAGCCTGAGCTGATAAGCTACTATGGCACGGGACTCAGCGTCTCCCTCTCACCGGCGCCCATCAGCGCTCTCTCCACCTGGGAGTACAGCCTGAGCGCCACGGTCGACTACGGTAATCGTAATGCAGATGTAAACGCTCCTCGAGAAGGCGAGCCGATCGGGGTCTACATCGTCGGGCGAGGCAACGCACTCCATGCCGGAGTCATGGGAAGCCTCACCTATGGGGCGAAGATCAATGACTTCAGGTTCGGCGTCGACGCCGGCTATGAGATCAATCGCTTCTCACTCGACAAGGAGGTCGCAGGAGGGAGGGCATCACAGATCATCACCCTCATCCCACACTTTGACTACATCATCCCGTCGCTCCAGATCCGTGCGGGGGTAAAGGTACAGCTCCCCACGATGGGCGCCAAGCAGCTGTTGATCACACCCGATGCGCTACTACGCTGGAGGATGCACAACAAGGCCTCGCTCCTACTCTCCGCCAACGGCGGCATGACGATGCTCTCGATGCGCGACCTCTATCGGATCAATAGGTATGCTGACCCGATGAGCATTGCGCAGGGCATCGAGTCCTCGACGTACGATGTTGCACTGGGGCTGGAGCTGGGCTCTTGGAACGGCTTTGCCCTCGACCTCAAGGGCGGATTTGCCGACTACAGAGATTTCTACGACTTTACTAGTAAGAGCGCCTCCACCCCCACACCGGAGGGTTACGAGGGAGAGCCCTATGCTGCGGTGGCACTCTTTAACCTCCGTAATCTCGGTTCCGTTCGTCACGGCTACTTTAGCCTCGGTGCCCGCTATACAGGAGCGGAGGGGCTCAGTGGTTCGCTCGGTGTGAAGTACAATCACTACGCCCGTCCGACTCTCTCTGAGGAGGAGAGCGGCAAGGCGTATCACGAGGTAAAGGAGAGTGTCCTCGGCAGACCGACCCTGGAGCTGACGGCAGACCTCGCCTACAGTCCGATCAAGGATCTGACCCTGAGCGCTAACTTCCTCGGTCTGGGAGGGATCAAGATGGAGCAGCTACTTCCGCGGGAGTTAGTCCGTGAGGGAGAAGAAGTGGTCTACACCCTACCATTCACGACCAAGCTCGATGCTCAGGTCTCCTATAAGGTGCTGAAGAATCTTGGGGTCTCGCTCACGGTGGAGAACCTCCTCAATCAGAGGATGCAGCGCTGGAGCCACTACTACAGCCCCGGCATAGGAGCCTACGGCAGCATTACCCTCGAGCTGTAAGACTAAGAGAGGCGAAGCCACTTGGCTTCGCCTCTCTTTTTACATCGCACCGGCGTGGACCCACTTACCGGAGTAAGTGAGTGGGGCAAAGTCCGGATC
>NZ_CAKRLH010000112.1 GCF_934359325.1 uncultured Porphyromonas sp. | reverse complement strand
GACCGGCAACTGTTGCTATTCTCCTCCTTGGCGAAGAGTAGGATATTGGTGTCCACGGTCGCATTCTGGAAGATCTTTACTCCGGCAAAGTCTATAAGCAACCTGGGGTTGGTCCGCTCCGATAGGAATTGCCTGGTTTTCTCTCCATATCCGGCACGCATCCACTTATTGGAGGTGATGTAGCAGAGGTGCCCGCCCTCTCTGAGCAGCTTCCAGCCCAGCTCATAGAAGAGGCAGTAGATGTCTCCCGTACGAGCATAGGTCTGGTATCCCGCATCGGCGTAGAGCTTTGCCAGTCGTCCGCTATCCTTAGATAGCTGGATGTATGGCGGATTGCCGATAACTATGTCGAAGCCCCCATTCTCCATAAAGACGTCGCCAAACCAGGTATGCCAGAGGAAGAACTCGTCATTGGCGTGTACGTCGATGTCTCCGAGCGAGACGTCAAACTGCTGCTCCCTCAGCTGCCACTCTATCATAGAGGTGATCTCGTCTCTCATCCTCACTCGCTTCGTGTGATCATCGCAAGCGTAATACTTCCGGATAAGACTGGAGAGCTTGTCGCGCAGTAGGTCGAGATTGTCCTCGAAGAGTGTAAGCCGGCAGCCGGAGACCTGGTCGACCTCCTGATTCATCTTAGTTAGAGAGCTGAGATCCACTCCCGCATACTCCTCCAGGAGGGAGTCGCCCTGCATGATCTTGAAGTCCAGGTTGGGCAAGGCTTCCGGGGTCTTTTCATCCACCACAAGGGTAAGCCAGAAGCGCAGCCGAGCGATGTCGACCGCTCCTCTCTCGATGTCTACACCATAGATATTATTCTGCAGGATCTCCCTCTTAGTGGCAGCCGGATTTAGGGCTGTAGTGGACTCGAGAGCGGATCTACAGAAGTAGAGCTCTCTGAGGAGTCCCATGGGGAAGGCACCGGAGCCGATGGCAGGGTCACAGATCTTCACCCTCAGGAGTCGCTCCCTGATCTCCTCCGTCAGGTCACCGAGGGAGGTACCATCGTGACTCTCGACAAAGCCTCGGATAGCCTGTCTCTCGTCCTCATCCTCATGGTCGGACTGGAGGTAGGCGATCAGACTCTCCGCACACATATACCGGACGATCTCCTTAGGGGTGTAGAAGGCCCCCATATCCTTATTGTCCTCGAGGAGGTTTTCGAAGATCCGCCCCAGCATCTCCGGATCGATACCCACCTCGGCATCGTTGGGGTCGTTCTCGTCGATCGTAAAGTTATACTGAGACAGCACAGAGAGGAGATCGCGGAAGTATTCCGCAGGAAAGGCGAGCTGTCTCTCATCTAGTGCGTCACGCTCGAAGAGGCCACCATTGAGGTAAGGCACCCGAACGACACCGATACCATCGACCCTTGTGTCGAAGAGACTCTGACTCTCCCGCCGATCGGTGTCGAGAGCCTTGGCAAAGAGAGGCTCCAGGACGCTGTCGAGGAAGTTGGCCTGCTGCTCCAGTGATGCGTACTCGAAGAGGTGGAGCATGAAGTCCTTGTCTCCCTCGCCCCACTCCCCGGCTCTTGGGACGCCCATCCAGCCCTTCTTCTGGAGGAAGTGGAGGAAGACGATCCGCCCGAGGAGCTTTTTCACATAGTCGCGGATAGGCTTCTCCTCCTCACGCATGCCGATAGCGCCCTCCTCAGAGATCTCCTGCTCCTCGGGGAGGAGATGACCACGGAGACCATTCTCAGGATCCGCAGCATAACTAACAAAGGTCTCGTAGTGTGCCTTGTATCGTAGGAAAAACTCTTGCGAAAGAGCTTCGACACTGAAGGCCTGCTGCAGATCCTCCATCGTCAGGGGATCCTTACGACTATAGAGACCATAGAAATTGTCTGTCGCTGTACGGCACGACTGCCCCGGACCGAGGAGGAAGGTGTACCGCTTGCTGTCGGTGGTCTCCGCTAAGCTGCCCTCCTTGCGACAAAAGGTAAAGCGCCAGTCCCACCTCGCAGCATCCTCGTAGTGGAAGATCATAAAGGCCGAGGAGTAGCTGCTCATCACCGACCGGATCAGTCGCTGGATGGAGACCCTATTTCGCTCCATCTTGACGCTGTCACTCACAGTAATGTCAAAGACCTGAAGAGGCTCAATGCCGATATACACGCTCCCGAGGAACCTGATGCTGCGTATCCCGGTTGAGGTGGCGAGACGCTTATCATCGCTTCCCTGCAAAACCTCCTTATTGTACCCATCCTCGAAGTTATTTCCGAAGATGGGGATGATGATAGTGTCCAAGAAGGACTGCCCGCCCTGATAGCTGGTGCTCAAGTACTTCCTGAGATACTCCTTGTCCATGATGGTTTACTTGATGATTCCTAATACGATCCCCGGTGCCCCCTGTTGTGTCTCTACCTTCTTGATCAGCTTACCGATGCTGTTCCTCAGGAGGGTCTCTATCTCATCTATGCTGACGGGGATAAGCTGCGACTCCCTCCGGCTCATTTCGTCACCGATCTGGATCATCCTCCGTATCACATCTCGATTGCCGCGATCGACCTGCTTGCGAGCCGACTGCAAGAGTTGCTGGATCTCCTCACTACTCCCCGGGTTTCTCCCGATCTTGACGATGATGCCGAGAGCCTTATCAATAGTGCTCTGACCGACGTGTGACTTAAGGATCCGGACGTAGTGCTGATTGTAAGCATATATAGCGCGCTTCCTGAGTGACGGCCAATCCTCAGGCAGAGGTACCCTCGTATCCTCCGGCAGGGCTTGCAGGCGCTCTAAGAGGTCGAGGAGAGAGAGGATCTTAGTGTCCACTGAAGGATCCTGCTCCACCTCTATGGCCAAAGGGGCGGACTTAGGTGCCCGCACGACAAAGTAAGCGCTCCCCTCCGCGTCCTGCGCCATCTCCCACCCCTCGTCCGTCTCTGCTATGAGCTGATAGCGGTCGGGGTGAGAGTCTCTGTACTGCTTCAGCTCGTAGACATACTTCTGGAGAGGCGACTCCTCACCCTCAACCGCTTCTCGGATGTTGTCGTAGTGGATCAGGCTCTCATCGTCCGTAAAGATCTTGCTGTCCCCACCGAAGAGCACGTGGAAGGACTGCAGCTTGGAGTGTGCTATCTGGACCAGCTGGATCATCTCATCGCCCTGCGCGCTCGGCATAAAGTTATACACATAGATCTTGGGATGCTGAGATCCGATGCGATTGACACGACCGATGCGCTGCATGAGTCGGGTAGAGTTCCATGGGGTGTCGTAGTTGAGTATGACATTGGCACGATGGAGATTCACACCCTCGGCGAGGACGTCCGTGGTGATGATCACATCGTACTCATCCCGCCACTCGCCGGTGTAATTGGCGTCAAAGTTCTCTCGGATCACCTGCTCCTTCTCATCTCTATTGTCAGCGGTTATGACGAGCGCTCTATGCCCCTTGTAGGCCAAGGCGTGCGATAGGGAGTTGACCGTGTCCTTTGCCTCGGAGAAGATCACCAGCTTGCCGGAGGTATTGGTCTGCGGGTCAAAGAGCTTTGTATTGATGCTCTCCTTGAAGGTATCAAACTTTGGATCCTGCGAATTGACGGTACCCCATCTGTCACAGAGGAGGGAGATAAGCTCGCGATCTCTCCTGAGACAGTCGTAGTACTCAGGGCGGAAGTCGCTCTGTCGGTACTCAGCATTCTGTCCCCTCTCATTGCGCCCCTCCTGAGTCAGCTTTGCGATCTTACCTCGTATCTCTCGCACACAGTCCTCGAAGGTGACCTCACTCCCGCGCTGTTCCGTCTTCGCTACGTAGTCCAGCTCCCTATTGATATCGATCTGGGGGCAGATAAAGATCGTGTCCCTCTCCCACATACTGATCATATTGTCTGTATAGCGGCGGAGGTTGAGGAGTGACCTCTTGAATGCCGTAAAGGAGCTTTCCAAGCGCTTCACCAGCATGACCTGCATGATCGTGGCCAGCTGTCCGGCGATATCGCCCACGCCGCGGTTACCACGCGCCATATGCTTCTGCTCATTAGCGTGGTCGACGAAGTACTCAATAGCTCGGTACCGATAGTAGCGGAGCCACTCGTCGGACCGGATCTTCTCCACCTCCGACGGGGCTATGATGCTCATGGTGTCGGCGAAGAGGCGCGCCAGCTCGTCATCCATCCTGTAGACAAGCGCATGGGGACCGGACATCTCCGGGAATACCAGTCCCTGCGCCTCTATATCGGCCTTGTAGTAGGTCTTGACATCCGTTCTCGTGCGCCGCTCCAAGAGATCCTCGAGGATATTGTCCCTGAGCTCCTGAGAGATTGCCTTCAGCCGCTTGGATCGCTCCTCTTCGCTTAGTCCATCGTGCCCCTTGAGGAGATTGTTGTACTCCTGATTGACATTCCTGAAGAAGTCCTCCAGATCACCTCCGGAGGCTCTCTTAAGCGTGCTGTCCTTGTGGTTGCGCTCGAAGAGGTAGATCTGATTCTTGAGATCGTCCGGCCTATTGTTCTGAGGCGTGGCGGAGAGGAGACCTATGTAAGGGTTGGCGCCGCTCCGAGCACCGATATTCTCGATGAGGGTGTCTAACGACTGATACATCTTGGTGGTGCTGCGACGGAAGCGGTGACTCTCATCGATGATGATCAGCCCGTAGTCTATATCCTGCAGCGCCTGATCCCCGTCTGTGCTCTCTTCATCCAGCAGATACTCCAGCTCCTCCGCCTCCTCTTCGTCGTCTAATAGGCTGCCGATCTTACCGGTAGTGATAAAGTCGACGAAGGGTGATATCTTATCTGTATTATCTTTTTGGTCAAATAGGTCGATGGTCCTCTCCCAGCCGGCCTTAATGGCCGGCGGTGTGATCACCAGTACCTTCCTCTCCCTGCCGTCGTCGCGCAGGTCGGATAGAAATCTCTTGATGATCAGTGTCCCGACGATCGTCTTGCCCAGCCCGACCACATCCGCGAGCATGAAGCCCCCATGCTCTCGCATGATACTGAGGCAGCGCTTCACAGCCTCTATCTGATAGTCCAGTCGGATAATCTCATCGGGGAGGTAGCTCTCTATCTCCTCGGTGAGAGAGCGGTCTATGACGTCGCCAAACTTGGTCTGCAGTAGCTTGATATAGAGCTCGTAGGGGGTAAAGGTCTCCTCCTGAGGCTGAGGATGGACGATGGGATCGACCTTGCCTCCGATGGGAGAGCGCTTCAGTATCTGCTCTAAGAAGGTCTC
>NZ_CAKRLH010000111.1 GCF_934359325.1 uncultured Porphyromonas sp. | reverse complement strand
GAGGTGGGGCCCGGCGATGGTATCATCATCCCGCTCAGCACCTGGCACAATGTGATCAACGCCTCCGATAGTGAGCCGCTGAAGCTACTCAGTATCTACGCGCCCGTGGAGCACCCTGCCGGCACCGTGCAGCCGACCCACGCCGACGCTATGGAGGAGGAGCACTGATCCTCTCCCGTATGGAAACAAAAAAAGGCGCCCTGTCCTCAGATGAGGACAGGGCGCCTTTTTTTGTTTGTGGGTCAAAAGAGCAGTCGGACTTGGTTGGTAGAGCTACACGGGGCTGACTGCCAGCAGGATGAGATCCGTTGTTTCTAATTACCGGTAATAGATTTTACCTGACCCCCGACAGGGTCAGTAGACGAAGGTGGAGAGGAGGAGGTCACCGATGGCACGGCGGATCTCCCCGTGGCGCTTGGTGTGGTTGGTGACCATCACTGAGACGGCGTAAGTCCTGCCTCCGTGGTTGATGTACCCGGCGTAGCAGGTGACGCCGTGGATGCTGCCGCTCTTCATCCGTCCTGAGCCCTCGAGTCGGGTGCCGCCGAGGAGCAGCCGGAGGGTGCCCTCCTGGCCGATGGTGGGGAGGAGTAGGGGAAATCCGCTGCCATCCGACTCGCACCAGACCCTCGTGAGTAGCTCAGTCATGTAGGCGGGTGCTACCTTATTGGCTCTCGAGAGACCGCTCCCATCGTACATCTCCAGGAGAGAGCCGGCGAGCCCCTGCGAAGCCCAGTGGTCCCGGACCGCTCGGATCGCCGTCTCCGTCACGGTCTCGCCTGGGAGGGCGGGGATCCTGTCGGCGATCAAGCGAAGGCACCCCTCCGCATACATATTTATGGAGAAGTGGTTGGTCAGCCGGATCACCTCGCTCAGCTGGGGCGAGTAGTGTGTCATCAGTCGGACGCTCCCCCGGGGGAGTTGTGCAACGGTACGGAAGTCGCCCTCCACGGTGATGCCGTCCCGCCGGAGACGGTCACGGACCCGCTTGGCAAGGAGAAGGGGCGGGTCGGGCACCGCTCCACGGAGACCGAGGCTCTTCGCCCGAGAGGGATAGGCACCGGTGATGGCAAGCGAACCGTCGGAGAGGGGGAAGGAGGAGATGTAGAGCGAGTCCGACGTGACGCGTGAGGTGCGGGCGTAGAGTCCCACGAGCCGCAGCCCCGGCACCTCGGGGGAGACGCTGAAGTCCCTTCCATAGTTTCGGAAGCTCAGGTGGTAGGTGTTGTCCAGGACATTGAGCATAAAGTGTCCCGCGCCGTAGTAATTTCCCATATCGACGGCGGACCAGTAGGGATTCACTGCCTGGAAGTCCCGCCTGTCGGAGAGCGCCAGTACCGAGCCGGTGATCCGTGTGATGCCGCGCTCGCTGAGGGCTGCGGAGATCTCGTCATAGAGAGCCCAGCGCTCCTCCTGAGGGAGATACTTGGACTCGATCGTCGGGTCGCCGTGGCCGACGAGGCAGAGGTCGCCCTCCAGCACTCCGTCCCGAACCGGTCCGGTCATCATCACCTCCGTCGGGATCCGGTAGTCGGGTCCGAGGATCCGGTAGGCAGCGGCGGTGGAGACGATCTTCATCGTGCTGGCGGGGGTGAGGAGATGACTCGCCTGCAGGTCCACCACCTGGAGCCCGGTGGAGACATCGCGGACGCTGAGCCCCCAGGCAGTGTCATCGAGCAGCTCAGGGATGGCGGAGGGGACCCGGACGGACTGTGCCGAGAGGGTGGATAGGAGGGTGAGGGAGAGGAAATATAGAGAAAGGCGTCTCATGGAAAGTTGTATCTTTGTGGAGTGAGCGCCACGTCGGCACCCGCAACCACCCATTGGGACCCCGGCAAGGGGCTTCGTAGGTATAAAGATAGACAAAATATCACTTCCTCCGAGCGGAGAGGCATCCGTACATATATATGCTGACAAACTTTTTTAGAAAAGAATTCACCCTGGATCGAACCGTCAGGTGTGTTTTTGCGATCGCAATGATGGCACTGGCGATCTATATCGTCGGTTCGCTCAAGGTGATCCTTTGGCCCTTTATCCTCGCCTGGATTACCGCTGCGGTGCTGATGCCGCTGGTACACTACTTCGAGCGGAAATGGCACATACGTCAGCGCGGCTGGTCGGTCACGCTGGTGGTGCTGCTCTTCCTGATCATCGTCGGGGGCTTCCTCGCCTTTGTCATCCCCTCGGTGATCAACGAGGTAAGCAAGGGGTGGAGCCTGATCTCGCGCTACACCGATGCGGAGGTGCTGCTGGCGATGGTGCCTGAGCAGTACCGTGCCGACGTCGCTAATACGCTCAACCTCGACATGTGGCTTCAGCACTTCGAGATCAAGGAGATCCTCGACTACCTGATGCAGGCGGCCTCGGCGGGCTGGGATATGCTCTCGAGTGCTATGGGGATAGTGAGCGGCTTTACCGTGGTCTTCCTCTTCGTGATGTACCTCTTCTTCATCCTCCTCGACTATGAGGTGCTGATCCACGGACTCTATCACCTCTTCCCCCACAAGATCCGCCGCTACGCCATGGAGGCAGGGGAGGTGATCAATGTCTACGTCAATAGCTACATACGTGGTCAGGGACTGATCGCACTGATCATTGCCGTCTACCTTGCGGTCGGATTTGGACTCATGGGGATGCCGATGGGGATCACTCTCGGACTGCTAATAGGGGTGCTCAACTTTGTCCCCTATCTCCAGATCGTCGGCTACCCGCCGCTGGTGCTCTGCTGCGCGCTGCAGTCGGTGGCTACGGGGCAAAACTTCTGGGTCGTGCTGCTGATCGCAGTCATCATCATGATGATCTCAGAGGTACTTCAGGACTTTGTCCTCCGCCCCCTGATCATGCAGAAGAGCCTCGGCATGCGCGCCTCGATCATCATTCTCTCGCTCGCCGTCTGGGGCTATCTCCTCGGGGCGATCGGCATCTTCTTTGCCCTTCCCTTCACGATGGTGATCTACTACTTCTATATGAAGTATGCGGTGGGCGAGCCGATACCGCTCTATGCCCTCAATGAAGACGAGGAGAAGCTGACGAAGAGGGAGGAGAAAGCGCAGAAAAAGGCGCAGGAGCAGTACGAGAGGGAGCGATCCGATCGGCTCCTCCGGATGAATAAGGAGGGACGTAATCCCACCGTCGTCACGACGCAGGAGGACCTCGACGAGAGCCGTCCATGAGCTGCTACATCTACAATATCACGCTCACCTGCGAGCCGGAGCTGCTGGACGATGTCCTCTTTTACCTCCGGGAGCGGCTCCTGCCGACCTGGCGGGACTACGAGGGGGTGACGGCGGTTCGACTCCTTCGCCTGCCCGATGACGGAGGCTATGCACTTCAGGTAGAGGGCGAGAAGAGAGAGCAGCTGGAGGAGCTTAGGATCTCGGAGGATCGTGAGCTGCACCGACTGATGCAGACCTATCCGCGGAAGGTGCTCCCCTTTATGACCAAGCTGGAGGTGCTGGAGTAGTCTATGGGTGAGGAGAGGAATAGTAGCCCTACGACAGCGGGGGTCTACCATGTGCCGGCACTGCTGCGGGAGACCGTCGACAGCCTGATCACTGACCCCAATGGGATCTACGTCGATGCGACCTTTGGCGGCGGCGGGCACTCGCGGGAGATCCTGAGCCGGCTGGGACCCGAAGGACACCTCTTCGGTCTCGACCGCGACCTCGATGCGCGAGACCGGTGCGATATTTGCGATGAGCGCTTTACCTTTGTCCGAACCGATTTCCGCTACCTCTCCCGCTTCCTCACCTACTTCGGCGTGACGCACATCAATGGTCTGCTCGCCGACCTGGGGGTCTCGTCGCACGACTTCGACGAGGAGGGGCGAGGCTTCTCCTTCCGCTACGACGACGCCCCGATAGATATGCGGATGAATCAGTCCGCCGGTGAGACTGCCCGCCAGCTGATCGACCGGCTGGAGTGGAGCGAGCTCGCCACGCTGCTGCACACCTACGGCGAGGTGCAGCAGTCCCGCCGCGCCGCCACGCTGATCAAGCAGGCTGCCGAGCGAGGCGAACTGGAGACGATGAAGGGGCTGATCGATGCGCTGAACCCGATCGCCCCAGAGCGGAATAAGAAGCTCCGGAATAAGGTGCTCTCGCAGGTCTTCCAGGCACTGCGCATCGCCGTGAATGACGAGATGGGCGCACTCTATGCGCTCTTGGAGTCGCTCCCGACCCTGCTCGCTCTCGGCGGACGGGCGGTCTTCCTCACCTATCACTCGCTCGAGGATCGCCCGGTGAAGAATTTCTTCCGCTACGGCAACGTGGCGGGTGACCGAGAGACGGACCTCTACGGCAACCTCAGGGCGCCACTCCGACCGCTCTCAAGCAAGCCGGTCATCCCCTCAGCCGAGGAGATCGAGCGCAATCCCCGCGTCCGCTCCGCCAAGCTCCGTGCCGCCGAGCTTCCCGCTGAGGAGTGATGACACAATCTGTGCCTCTCTATCGAGGGCTATAGTGAGCGATTACGTAGCTACTCTGCTGAACTACCGCATGGCGTATTCATTCTCAACACACCCATGCTAGGTCGTAGTAGTCTCACAATGTTTGCTAGTAAGCATACCTTGATCGTTTTCACAGTGGAAAGGCACCTTGGAGTAAGTAAATGGTAGATCTATCTTGAGAGCAGAGGATCCCTCCCTCCGTGCCTCAGAGACATCCCATATAGTGCTTATGATCGTTGATGTAAGTAAGATCCTCGACCCTACCCCAGGGTAGGATCGAGGATTGTGTGGTTGGTTTTGCACTGACCCGGACAGATGTTTGGGAAGAGATCGATAAGGCAGTAGTTATTGCTTGATGATTAAGGAAATAGATTTAGTTTCCACCATCATCCTCTCCGTGCTCTTGCTCTCTTTCCTTGTCCTCTTCTTTTTTACCTTGATCTTGTCCGATTTCGTTCGCTATGAGCGAAGCACAAGATCCGATGAGTACACCTCCCTCCTCCGGAGTAACCCCATACCTATCAATGATCTCGTCAGAAACATTGGATAAGCCGCTCTCAACAGAGTCGGCGTTACTCACAGACTGTGAGCATGAGGTTAGGATCATGATTATGGCAAAGAGTGACAAGCCTACGACAAAGACCGTATCGATGATCTTGTTTCTATGTCGTTGCTCCTTGGACTCCTCTCTTTGGTTATTGAAGTAAGCCTTGATCACCACCGCAGGGGTCCATACGGCGAGGAACAGCCAGAC
>NZ_CAKRLH010000110.1 GCF_934359325.1 uncultured Porphyromonas sp. | reverse complement strand
GAGAAGATCCGGGAGAAGACGCTCAAGGGACGCCGCACCGGACTTGGGATCACAGGTGAGGGGGATATGCTGGCTGCTCTTGGTCTACGCTATGGGACCAAGGAGGCGATCGACTTTGCCGTCAAGGTCCAGCAGACGCTTGCCCTCAGCGCCTATCGCAGCTCCGTCACGATGGCGCAGGAGCGCGGAGCCTTCGAGATCTACGACCCCAAGCGTGAGGCGCATAATCCCTTTATCCTCCGCATCAAGGAGGTCGATCCCAAGCTCTATGAGGATATGGTCAAGCACGGTCGTCGAAACATTGCCTGCCTGACCATCGCCCCCACGGGATCTACCAGCCTGATGACCCAGACCACCTCCGGCATCGAGCCGGTCTTTATGCCGGTATATAAGCGTCGGCGCAAGGTCAATAGCAACGAGGTGGCGGACAGCACTCATCCCACCTTTACTGACGAGACAGGGGATGTCTTCGAGGAGTTTATCGTCTATCACCCAAAGTTTAGGGACTGGATGAAGGCAAGCGGCATCCCCACCGACAAGGAGTACACCCAGGAGGAGATTGATGCCCTCGTTGAGCGTTCGCCCTACCATAAGGCTACCGCCAACGATGTGGACTGGATCTCCAAGGTCAAGATGCAGGGGGCGATGCAGAAGTGGGTGGATCACTCCATCAGCGTCACCGTCAATCTCCCCAATGACGTAGACGAGGAGCTCGTCAACACCCTTTACCTCACTGCCTGGGAAGCGGGCTGCAAGGGCTGCACCATCTACCGCGAGGGGTCGCGCGACGGCGTGCTACTCTCCACAAAGAAGAAGGAAGAGAAGAAGGAACCCGAGCTGCCGACACTTCCATTCACTGCAGACGGGAAGGAGCCTCTAAAGCGTCCTGACGAGCTAGAGGCGGACATCATTCGCTTCCAAAACAACAAGGAGCGCTGGATCGCCTTCATCGGTATGCGTGACGGTCGTCCCTACGAGATCTTCACCGGTATCGATGATGAAGATGAGGGTCTCTACATTCCGAAGCGTGTCACTCAGGGTAAGATCATCAAGGTCTACGAGCCGGATGGATCGAAGCACTACGACTTTGAGTTCTCCAATAAGCGTGGACTGCGCACTACAGTTGCCGGACTGGATGAGAAGTTCAATCCTGAATTCTGGAACTATGCGAAGTTCATCTCCAGCGTCCTCCGCTATGGTATGCCGATCGACCAGGTGGTAAATCTCGTCCGCGGTCTCGACCTTGGAAATGAGAGCATCAATACCTGGAAGAACGGTGTCGAGCGAGCTCTCAGGAGGTACATTACTTCAGGCACAGTCGCAGACGGTCAGACCTGTCCAAACTGCGGCTCTCACCAGCTCGTTTATCAGGAGGGATGCCTGATCTGTAAGGACTGTGGCACCTCCAGGTGCGGCTGATACCACATCTATAATTCATATGACCCGAGGGGGTGTCGATCTTAGCCGATCGACACCCCCTCGGGCTTTATTATAAGGGACTATACGGGAGTTACTTGGGACGTGACACCTCGATCACACCGCCGGAGTCCTTCTCGCTCCTGTACTCTCCTTTGCAGGCGATGCGGATCACCCCGCCGGAGTCTGCCTCGAGGGCTGCCTCATCTGCAATAAGATCCTTGCCGTCAAAGACCCCCGCAGAGTCACACTCCACCTCGGCAAAGCCTGCCCTCCCACGGGCACTTATTCTTGCGCCGGAGTCGACACTGAAGCTTCCTCGCTTTATGTCGCCTCGGATCGCTACTGAGGCACCGGAGTCCGCTGAGGCTGTGAGCCGACCGAAAACTCCCGACACGCTGACCCGACCGCCACTATCAGCCTCTATGTCGATCCTTGGACAGTCACCCTTAATACGGATCTCACCGCCCGAGTCGGCAGAGAGCGATAGCGAGCTAAAGCGGAGATCCTTGTCAGCCATTTTGATAGACGCTCCGGAGTCACACGAGATCTCTCTGATGGCAGAGGGATCCTTGGTCACAATGATGGCGATGCACATGGGCCTTGGCAAGTTACCGAGTAAGTCGCCCCTCCTTGACTTGCGTTTCAGCTCCAGCGAGCCGCTTCTTGAGTTTTTCTTGCAGATGATCTCACCGGGCTCATCGCAGTAGATCTCCACTCGCTCATCATTGCCACGAGCAACCCGGGCGACGATACCATCCTCAATCTCTATCTCAACGGGTGTGAAGCCGAGAGTCACCGTCCTGTCCGATGTGCCTGCATGCGTCAGCGGAGTACTGAGTAGCAGGGCGATCATCGCCATAAGGGATAAGGTCATTGATTTCATAACAAAGTACACTAAGGGTTATCCGATGGTCAAATATAAGCGAATATATAGCATCCCCAAAACGAATCTCAGGGGGCTTGAAGAAAGAATTGTATCGTACCTAACTGGATGTTGGCAGGTAGAGTTTGGTGAATTCTAAACCCGGGTTTAGTGATCACTAAACCCGGTAATAGTGACGACTAATACCGGTAATAGTCCGGCGGTAAGACAGGACGCAGGGCAGTCTCTTGTGGGAGAGACTCCTGTCCCGATAGGGTGGCACTACAGTCCCAATGGGGTGGCACTACAGTCCCGAGGGGATGAAACTCCAGGGGTGGCGCATTTGAGCTTTACAGCTATGCGAAACGCACCTCTTTGAGCGTCTCTCCGCTAGTTGCGCTATCTTATCGGGCGAGTCGGTTGAGTCGGATGGATCGGACGTACCGCGGTGCGCCTCGGAGGGGTGCCTTCTCCCCCACTCTTTGCGATGAGTTGAATGACTTATGTAAAGCTCAAATGCGTCACCCCTGTGTACAAAGCATACGAGAGGGGCTTCCTTTGTGTAGCTTTGCAACATGAGACCTACAGCCGACTATCTGGAAAAAAGATTTGGGAACTTCAATCAAGCTTACTTCGGAGGCACCCTACCCCCCATACCGATCCTGCTGAGCGATGTCAAGAGCTACGCAGGCGTGTATGTCCACCATCGGCATGCCACGAGAGTGCCCCCACACATAAAGATCAATATCCGGATGGATCTCCCCTGCGAGGTGTACGAGGACACTCTGCTCCACGAGATGATCCACTATGCGATCGATCTCTCAGGCAAGCGTGATGATGCGCCCCACGGGACGCTCTTTATGCAGATGATGGAAAGGATCAATATGGAAGGTGGTCGTCACATAAGCGTCTCCCACCATCTACCGAGAGGGACGACCGATCACATCGATCGCCGTCCTCGCTGGCATATAGTTGCGGTACTAACTACCGCCAAAGGTCCTATGGTCAAGGTGTTGCCTCGGATCGCCCAACGCATCCGACGATACTACGATGCCGTCATAGAGTCTCCCGAGATAAGTGAGATCCGTTTATTCAGCACCCGAAACCCTTACTTTAATCGATTCCCGGTCTCCGGAGCCATTACAGCCTATGTAGTAGACGAAGTGAAGCTTATGAGCGAGCTCTCCGATGCTGACCCCTTACCGGACGACCTGTGGAGATAAACGGTATCGGATCAGTAACTGGTAAACTTCAGCTCCAGTCCGGTCGTCTCTACGAGGCGAAACATCGTATTCATGATATGGATCGCCGTCCCGGCAGCCCCCTTCATCAGATTGTCCATTGAGGAGACGATGAGCAGCTTGTCATCCAGCTTGGTGAGGTGGATGAGGGTGTTATTCGTATTCTGCGTGTCTCTCACATCCGGGTATTCGTCCGTTACATAGACAAAGGCTGAGGGATCAAAGAAGTCAGTATACATCCTCTCCGCCTCCTCAGCAGTGAGGGGGGAGTTCATGTATATCGTCGAGTACATTCCCCTATTGAAGCCACCCCGCATGGGGATCATGCTGATCTTCTGATGGAACCCACCCTCCTGCAGATCGGACAGCGTCCTGTAGATCTCGTCCTGCTGGTGGTGAGAGAAGGGGGAGTAGACGTGCATCTGATCGAAGATCGCCTCATAGGAGAGCCCTTTGTCCTTCTCCGGACGGGCAAAGGCCTGAGTCTTGCCGGAGATGCAGTGGATATGGAGGTCGCTCTGCAGGAGTCCCACCCGCGCTAACGGCAGGAGGGGCAGCTCCACCGCCTCGGCAAAGGAGCCGGGGACAGAGACATACTGGGCATCAACGATCTCGTCCTTATAGGCCTCGACTAAGCCGTAGACAAAGGTCTTGTCCGCATCGACGGAGTGACGGTGCTCGTGACCGAAGTCGATCACGCGGATGCCCTCCGGCAGGGGATGACTCTCCAGGAAAGCTCGCGACATACCACTTGGCAGACAGATAAAGAGAACATCAAGCCCATCAAAGTCCGCCTCATCGGTGAAGCGAAGGGTGCGCATACTGTGGAGATCATGATAGAGCTCCGAGACATTCATCCCGCTGCGCCACGGGGAGTAGATCATCCGGAGATCCACATCGGGGTGCTTGATCACGAGGCTGTACAGCTCCGCGACAGTATACCCCTCGCTACCTACGATACCTACATTTATCATGCCTTGCTCTCGTTATAGATTTTTGCCCTCTGCTCCGCCACGACGGGATCCTTCAGGTAGGTATCAAAGTCTGACCGCTTATCAATGATGCCATTGGGTCCCAGCTCGATGATCCGATTGGCAACCGTCTGCATAAACTGGTGATCGTGGCTCGCCATTAGGATGTTACCGGGGAAGTTGATCAGTGTATTATTGAATGCCTGTATGCTCTCCAGATCCAGGTGATTGGTAGGAGAGTCGAGGATCAGGACATTGGCATTGGTGAGCATCATCCGTGCAATCATGCAGCGCATCTTCTCTCCTCCGCTCAGGACCTTCACCTGCTTCTCCAGTTCCTCCCCGCGGAAGAGCATACGACCGAGGTAGCCCTTGAGGTAGACCGCATTGGTGTCCTCAGAGAATTGTGCCAGCCAGTCTACAAGGTTCATCGTGGAGTCGAAGTACTTCCCGTTCTCCAGCGGCAGGTAGGCAGAGGTGACCGTCTGCCCCCACTCGTAGTGTCCCTCGAGGGGCTCGCGATTTCCGTTGATGATCTCAAAAAAAGCGGTCATCGCACGAGGATCGTGTGAGAGGAAGACGATCTTGTCCTCCTTCTCCACATTGAAACTAACCCTCGAGAAGAGCAACTCCTCACCAGATCCGTCGATCGTGGGAGCCTTTGCAGCCAGATCCTCTACGGTCAGGATCTTATTCCCCACCTCTCGGTCGGGAGTGAAGATGATCCCAGGGTAGCGTCTCGTGGATGGCTTGATCTCCTCGACATTGAGCTTATCCAGCATCTTCTTGCGCGAGGTGGTCTGCTTACTCTTGGCCACGTT
>NZ_CAKRLH010000109.1 GCF_934359325.1 uncultured Porphyromonas sp. | reverse complement strand
TTTTAATCATAAGTAACAGCATGAATGTCATCAGATCACTAAGGCTGGCAAGCATTGCCTCGCTGCTGGTCTTACTCTTCACCACTGTTGCCCAGGCCCAGACGGTCACCGTCACCGGTACCGTCAAGGACACCTCCGGGGAGCCGGTCATCGGCGCCACCGTGGCAGTCGTCGGCGTCCCCGGCAAGGGAGCGTCCGCTGACCTAGACGGCAACTTCACCATTACCGAGGTGCCCACAGATGCGACGCTTCGTGTCTCCTTTGTCGGCATGAAGACTCAGGAGATTACCCTGAAAAACGGGGGGGGGCAGAATAATCCTCTGCATCTAAATATTGTCCTCATCGAGGACTCCGAGCTCCTCGATGAGGTTGTCGTCGTCGGCTACGGTACCCAGAAGAAAGCCAATCTTACCGGTGCCGTCTCGCAGATCGACAGTAAGGTCCTGGAGGCACGTCCGGTGCAGAACGTCGGTCAGGCGCTGCAGGGTGTCGTACCGGGACTAAACTTCAATGTTACCAACAGCGGTGGTGCCCTCGACAGCCGGATGGCTCTCAACATACGTGGAACCGGTACCATCGGCAAGGGATCATCGTCCGCACCACTGGTACTGATTGATGGATCTGAGGGAGACATCTACTCCCTTGCACCCAATGACATCGAGAGCATCTCTGTGCTGAAGGATGCCTCTGCCAGTGCCATCTACGGATCACGTGCAGCCTTTGGTGTGATCCTTGTCACCACCAAGAGCGGTAAGGAGGGTAAGGCACGGATCAGCTACAACGGTAATGTCCGCTTCGCCACTGCGACGCAAATCCCGGAGATGATGGACTCGTACGAATTTGCCCGCTACTGGAATGCCGCAGCGCGCAACAAGGGTGATCAGCTCCCCTTTGACGACAATAAGATCCGCCTGATCAAAGGGTACCAGGCCGGCACTCTGACAGGAGAAGAGGCTTGGGGGACTGTCTGGAGGGGCTACAGTGCCAATGAGCCCTGGGGAATGTACACTGACGGCTGGGCCAATACAGACTGGTTTGCCGAGATGTACAAGAAGAATGTCCCGTCACAGGAGCATAATATCTCTGTCAGTGGTGGATCTGACAAGATCAAGTACTACGTCAGCTCGGCTATCCTCGACCAGCGTGGACTGATCAGGCATGGTAAGGATGAGTTCCGCCGATATAACCTGAGCGGTAAGATCACTGCCGACCTCACCTCGTGGCTGCGCCTCACCTACAACAATAAGTGGTCCCGCGAGGACTATGAGCGTCCCTCGTATCTGACCGGACTCTTCTTCCACAACATCGCCCGTCGCTGGCCAACAAACATTGTCTATGACCCCAATGGTCACTATGCCTTCGGGACCGAGATCCTGCAGATGCGTGACGGAGGACTGGATCGCAAGCAGACCGACCGACTCAATCAGCAGGTGACGCTCGAGATCATGCCGCTTGAGGGCTGGGTCATCCGTGCTGAGGGTAACTACAATACCCTCAACGCACAGAATCACTGGGATGTACTCCCGATCTACTACTACGACCCGGACCAGAATCCTGTCGCCGCCGCATGGAGTGGAGACTACTCTCCCGGGAAGTCTCGTGTGAGCGAGAGCTTCGACAAGAATAATTACTTCAACGGTCGCTTCTACTCCGAGTACTCTAAGCTCTTCAACGAAGTGCACGACTTCAAGGTAGTAGCCGGTCTCGATATGGAGGCCAATGAGCGGAAGTACCTCTCCGCCTGGCGTGATGACCTGATCACCCCCGATGTCCCGACCATCAATACCGCCACTCATAAGGACACCCATCCCGGATATGGTAACAACCACTGGTCCACCATGGGTGCTTTTGCTCGTGTCAATTATGCCTACGACGGACGCTACCTCGTAGAGGCATCCATCCGTCGCGATGGCTCCTCCCGCTTCATCGGTGACAAGACCTGGGCTACTTTCCCCTCCTTCTCACTCGGATGGAATATCGCACAGGAGGAGTTCTTTAAGCCACTTAACGACTACGTCGGCATGCTGAAGCTCCGTGGCTCCTGGGGTACGCTCGGTAACACACGTATCGATGCGCTCTACCCCTGGTTCCTCTCTCAGCCGGTGGGATCCAAGAACTCCCGCTGGCTAATCGACGGAGAGCGGCAGAACACCTCCTCCATGCCGGGACTGGTCTCTCCGGATCTGACATGGGAGACAGTGAAGTCGTGGAATATCGGACTGGACTTCGGGCTCTTCAATAATCGCCTCCAGGGATACTTCGACTACTTCGTCCGCACGACGGAGAATATGGTCGGTCCCGCTCCCTCCAAGCCCTCCATCCTCGGTGCCGATCAGCCCCCGCTTAATAATAGCGATATGCGCTCACAGGGATGGGACTTAGAGATCAGCTGGCGTGACAGCTATGCAGACTTCCGCTATGGCGTCAAGCTTGTCCTCTCGGATGATACCCAGACCGTCACCCGCTACTACAACCCCACCGGCAACATCTATGACTGGTACGAGGGCAAGAAGATGGGCGAGATCTGGGGCTACCAGTCCGTAGGCATCGCCAAGACTGATGAAGAGATGGCCAATCACCTCAAGGACAATAAGCCCTCCTGGGGCAGCAACTGGGCAGCCGGCGACGTGATGTATAAGAACCTCGTCGACCGGGTAGATGATAAGGGGAACCAACTTGACAAGGGCGAAGTCAATGGTGGTCGCGGAACACTGGATGACCACGGAGACCTCTCCATCATCGGAAACTCTTCACCCCGCTACCGCTTCGGGATCACTCTCGACGGCGCGTGGAAGGGGCTCGATGCATCCATCTTCCTCCAGGGGATCGGCAAGCGTGACTTCTGGGACGCCAGCCCCTACAGCACCGGTGCTAACCACGGTATGTGGCAGGCTGCAGGCTTCAAGGAGCACCTCGACTTCTTCCGTCCGGAGGGAGACAAGGACTTCGGAGCTAATCTGGATGCCTTCTACCCCCGTCCACTCTTCGATCAGGGCGGTAAGAACTTCTATACCCAGACCCGATACCTCCAGAATGCCGCCTATATGCGCATCAAGAACCTCCAGATCGGCTATACCCTCCCTGCTGAGTGGACTAGTCAGCTGGGCGTCTCCAGAGTGAGAATCTACTTCTCAGGGGACAATCTCTACACCTTCACTCAGATGAATAAGATCTTTGACCCCGAGGCAACCGGTGGAGACTGGGGCCCGGGTAAGATCTATCCGCTGGCGCGCACGATCTCAGTCGGACTCAATCTGAATCTCTAACACCCAGTGAACAAGAAATCATGAAAAAGACAACTATATATCAGGGGCTTAGAGCACTCACCGCAGCCTTGGCGATAGGAGCCGTGACCGCTTCTTGCGACTTTCTCGATAAGGGGCCACTGGATCAGATCAGTCCCGACACCTACTACAGTACCGCCGATCAGCTCTCCAGCTTCACGATCAATTACTACTCTACCGTATTCCCAGGACTGGGAGGATACAATGGTGGAAAGGCCACTTGGGACAACGGCACGGACAATCAGGCAGCCACAGGTGGAAACCTCGGTATGTTTACGCTCGATCGATGGAAAGTGCCAAGCACCGGAGGCATCAACTTCGGATCGATCCGTGATGTCAATATGTTCATCACTGAGAACGAGGCTCGCCATAAGGAAGGTAAGATCTCCGGCAGACCTGAGGATATCAATCAAGCAATTGGTGAGGCGTATGCCATCCGTGGTATGCTCTACTACGACAAGCTCTACGCCTTCGGAGACTTCCCCATTGTAGACAAGGTACTCAATGTCGACGAGGACCTCGCCAGTGAGAGCAAGCGTATGCCCCGAAACGAGGTAGCTCGACATATCCTTAAGGATCTCGACAAGGCCATCGAGCTGCTTCCCGAGACGACGCCCCGCAATCAGCGTCTCTCCAAGAGATCTGTACTGGCTCTGAAGTCTCGCGTGGCCCTCTTCGAGGGAACCTTCGAGCTCTACCACAGAGGCTCCGGTCGTGTCCCCGGGGATGCCAATTGGCCCGGTAAGGACAAGGAGTGGAATAAGGGGAAGACCTTTGACCAAACGGGCGAGGTGGACTTCTTCCTCTCCCAGGCTATGGATGCCGCCAAGAAGGTCGGCGATGCCGTCTCTCTCCAGACGGAGAATACCCACATCATGAATCCTACAGACCCGAAGGCTTACTCCGGGTGGAACCCCTACTACGATATGTACGCCAGCCCCGATCTGAGTGTCTATCCTGAGATCCTCTTCTGGGAGGAGTTTGGAGAGTCTGCTAATAAGCTGCACTTCACCAGCCACTACTTGGCACGAGGATTCAACTCCGGCTGGACCCGCGGTCTCGTAGAGTCCTTCCTGATGGACAACGGACTTCCCATCTATGCGCCTACATCAGGCTACAAGGGGGACAAGACGATCAGCATGGTCAAGACTGATCGCGACGAGCGTCTCCAGCTCTTTATGTACGATGAGAAGTCAAAGGTCAATGACATCAAGGAGGGCGGTATGAAGGACTTTGGCGCACCTGAGATCATCGCGATCGAGGAGAATAGGGACGTGACCGGTTACCGCCAGAGGAAGTTCTGTAGCTACGACCCGGCTAAGGGCATCGGTACCGCCCCCAGCGATGACTGCGGACTGATCCACGTCCGTGTCGAAGAGGCGTACCTCAATTATATTGAGGCATCGTACCTTAAGAATCACTCCATCGATGCTACCGCCCGCAAGTACTGGGATGCTCTCCGCAAGCGCGCCGGCATCACTGCGCCTATCGAGACCACTATCGCTGCCACAGATATGTCCTACGAGGCGGATCTCAATCGGTCCTCCTACGACTGGGGGGCATTCTCTGCCGGACAGCCGATCGATGCTACCCTCTACTCGATCCGTCGCGAGCGTCGCTGCGAGCTGGCAGGCGAGGGCTTCCGTATGGAGGACCTCAAGCGCTGGAGAGCTATGGATCAGGTAAAGAACTACCACATCGAGGGCATCAATCTCTGGGACGAGATCTATAAGAGCAAGAAATATGTCGATGAGAAGACCGGTGAGAGCCAGATCGAGGGTAAGTACTCCGATGGTGGTGAGGACTCCAAGGTCTCCTCGAGAGAGGTATCTAAGTACCTCCGTCCCTACCAGATCCGCACGAAGTACGATCTCTATGGGGGCTACACATTCTACGAGGGACACTATCTGAGTCCCTTCTCCATTGCGGAGATGCAGCTCTGTAGCCCAGATAACAAAGCGGAGAACAGCTATCTCTATCAAAACATCTACTGGCCTACCGGTACAGGCCATGTGACGAAGTAATCACACTTCACAC
>NZ_CAKRLH010000108.1 GCF_934359325.1 uncultured Porphyromonas sp. | reverse complement strand
TCTCCCTTGATGGTATTGATGCCGAGGAGCTTGAAGAGATTGACGATCACGATCGGGACAAACATCAGCCCGAGGACCATCAAGAAGTGCTTCGGATCGGGCATCTCGAGGTGGAAGATGTCGTTAATGCCGGGGATGAAGACCACCGCAGCCATCATCAGCGTGGAGACGACGAGCGCCCAGAAGAGCGGCATATTCCTGAAGGGTGAGGTGCGCCAGCTCGGCAGCGTGCTGGAGTGGAGGTTGCGGATGTTGAGCATCTGAGCCATACAGATGACGATGAAGGCCATCGTCTGACCCAGCTCGACCCCTCCGTCATTCTTACCGATCAGGTAGCCGGTGAGTGCCAGCAGTCCGATGATCAGTCCCTGGTAGCACATTCGCCAGATGAAGCCTCGGGTGAAGAAGCCTTTCTCGCTGTCGATCGGGGGACGCTTCATGATCCCCTCCGCCGGAGGATCGAGGCTTATGGCGAGGGCGGGGAGGCTGTCGGTGACGAGATTGACCCAGAGGAGATGGATCGGGAGCAGCGGGTTGCCGAGGTTGAAGACAGTGGCAATGAGGATCAGCATCACTTCACCAATATTGGAAGTGAGGAGGAACTGGACCGACTTGACGATATTGTCGTATATGCGACGTCCCTCGCGGACCGAATTGACGATCGTGGCGAAGTTATCGTCCGTCAGTACCACGTCGGCGGCATCTTTGGAGACCTCTGTGCCGGTGATGCCCATGGCGATGCCGATGTCGGCTCGCTTCAGTGCCGGGGCGTCATTTACCCCGTCACCGGTCATGGCGACCACCTTGCCGTGCTTCTGCCACGCCTTGACGATACGCACCTTGTGCTCCGGTGCCACACGAGCGTAGACGGCGCAGTGGGGGACGAGGTCGTAGAGTTCATCGTCGCTCATCTTCTCCAGTTCGGTGCCGTTGGTCACTCGGTCGCCCTCCTCGAGGATCCCGATCTGTCGGGCGATGGCAGAGGCGGTCACCTGGTGGTCACCGGTGATCATCACAGGCTTGATGCCGGCGGTGCGGCACTCGGCGACGGCGGGGATCACCTCCGGACGAGCCGGGTCGATCATCCCGACGAGTCCGATGAGGGTCAGCTCCTTCTCCACCGCCTCGGAGGTTTCATCAGCAGGGAGTGAGTCGATGTCGGCATAGGCGACGGCGAGCACTCGGAGCGCCTCCTCAGCCATGTGGACGTTGGCTGAGCGGATCTCATCCGCCACCTCTTCGGTCAGCGGGAGACGCTCACCAGCGCTGAGGTAGTGGGTGCAGCGGGAGAGTATCTCGTCGGTGCCGCCCTTGACGTTGGTGCGGAGGCTCTTGCCGTCTATGGCGTTGATGGTAGACATCATCTTCCGCTCGGAGTCGAAGGGAACCTCAGCTTTGCGGGGGTGCTTCGCCTCGAGGTCGTTTTTGCTTATCCCGTCCCGACGATAGGCGAGCTCGAGGAAGGCGATCTCCGTCGGGTCGCCGCTGTAGGGGCTCTCCGCATCGGGATCGTCGGACTGGTGTGCTTCGTTGGCGAGCGATCCTACCTCGAGTAGCAGCCTAAGGCTCTCCTCAGTCGCCTCAGGCACCTTAGTCGCCTCATCCATTTCGATCAGCTCCTCACCGGGCAGCCAGGAGTGGGTGATGGTCATCTTATTCTGCGTCAGGGTGCCGGTCTTATCGGAGCAGATGATGGAGGTGCTGCCGAGGGTCTCGACGGAGGGTAGGGTGCGGACAATGGCATTGTGTTTCACGAGCCGCTGCACGCCCATGGCGAGGACAAGCGTCGCCACTACCTGCAGACCCTCCGGGATGGCAGCCACACCGAGGGAGACGGCCATTAGGAGCATCTCGAGGATGCCCTGTCCGTAGAGGATACCGAGGATAAAGATCAGGACGCAAATGCCGAGGGCGAGGAATCCGAGGATCTTGCCGAGCTGATTGAGCCGCTTCTGAAGCGGCATCTCCTGCTGCTCGGTCTCGGATAGCATCTCGGCGATGTGTCCCACCTCGGTCTCCATACCGGTAGCCACGACGATGCCCTTGCCACGACCGTAGGTGACGAGACCGGTGGAGAAGGCGACGTTGGATCGGTCGCCGATGGGGAGATCGGGGTCTGCGGGGAGTGGCTCGGCGCTCTTGTCACTCGAGACCGACTCTCCGGTGAGAGCCGCCTCCTGGATCTTAAGATTGACGCAGTCGGTCAGCCGTATGTCAGCGGGGACGATGTCACCCACATCGAGCACCACCACGTCTCCCGGGACGATCTCCTCAGAGCTGATCTCGGTGATGTTGCCCCCACGGATCACCTTGCTGTGAGGAGCACTCATGCGATTGAGCGAGTCGAGGGAGACCATCGCCTTATGCTCCTGGATCGTACCGATGACCGCATTGACGATCAGGATGGCGAGGATGATGAAGCTGTCGGTGAAGTTATTCGTCTTGTCGACAACGGCGATCACAGCCGTGACGATGGCTGCGAGGATCAGAACCAGGACGAGAGTGTCCTTGAATTGGCTCAGGAAGATCTTCCATATCGGGGTACGCTTCTTCTCCCTCAGCTTATTGTGTCCATACTTCTCCAGTCTCTGCTTGACCTCTTCGGGTGAGAGACCTTGCTCTCTTGAGGTGCCGAGATCTTTCGCCACCTCGTCTGCGGTCATGCTGTAGTATATCTTTTCGCTCATAATCTCCTTGTGATAGATGAATGCTCAGCAAAGGTACCCAAAGCTCTCAGCTTACACCATTTTTAGTATAAAAAAAGAGGAACCCCCTCCGATCGGAAGAGGCTCCTCTTAGAAACTACTTGTCAGCGTCTGGCTACAGGGAAGAGACAGATCTCCTGGCTGTAGCTGCCGTATGGGAGACGCCAGCGCTCGGGTGGGATGGATCCCCAGGAGTCGACGCCACCCAGACCGAGGTGCTCTGCGTCGATGTGGAGGAAGACCCTGTCCTTACTCGGGGTCAGCTGCTCCGAGTGGCGCTGCGCCTTCTCGAGGAAGTCCTCCAGCTGAGCAACGCTGTAGGGCAGGGCGGATGCGTAGAAGCTCTTGCCCGACACGAAGCCCAGTCCCTCGCCCTGCTCATTGATGACAGACCAGTAGCGGAGGTCGCTGTGGAGACCGCTCTCCTGAGGACGGTCGTAGGAGAAGTAGGCATCGCTGACGGCGAGGTCATACCAGCCGATGAAGGCATTGGACTTGCGGTCGGGGTAGGTCTCGATCGGACCTCTGCCGTAGTAGTGGATCTGGCTGTAGGCGACCGGCATCTCCATCTGCAGCCCGAAGCGGAAGAGCTCCGGCATATCCTTGTCGTTGCTTCGGGGATCGAGCTTCTGAGAGATGTAGACCTTTCCGTCCACATCGATCGTGTACTCCATTGTCAGGTCGCATCGGACGCCCGGCAGGTCATACTTGGCGATCACATTGCCGCGACCATTGATCACCTCGTAGCTTAGCGAGGTGAGCTTCATCTTCGGCTCTCTCCACGCCTGCCACTTCTGCTGAAGCCCGGCACCTATGTCGTTGTCGGTCGGGGCGCGGTAGAAGGAGGGCATCAGCGCGGATCCCTCTGCCATATACTCATTGTCTCCCATGCTGTAGCCGGTGAGGAAGCCGCTTGTCTTGTCGAAGGAGACGACACAGTCGTGATTGACGAGGAAGTAGATCGTACTCTCTGACATCTCCTCCAGGGTCACGTAGCCATACTGTCCGAGTGGGAGCATCCGCTCGGTGTGCTCGACGAGGGTGAGCTGATCACGTGCCACCAAGTGGTCGGCAGGGATGAGTGGCTGATCCTCCAGTGTGCGGTACTCGACATTGAGGAAGACATCCTTCCCGGTGGCATCGATCGCAGGGAGCTTGATCTCCAGCCGCTCTGTCTCACCAGGCTTGACGGCAGGGCAGGCCATGGAGTGAGCCTGCACCTCCTGCCCGTCTACAGTGATGGCGTAATTGAGAGACAGGTAGTCGAGCGGACGGAAGTCGTTGTCGTTCTTGATCAGCAGTGTCACTCGTCCGTCAGAGAGCTGTCCCTCCATAGTGGTGAGAACTGGCTGGTAGGCAAACTTTGCCTCCACCGCATTGGGCTTCGGCATACGGGTGCAGTCGAAGAGTCCATTGTCGCAGAAGTTGTTGTCGCTCGGGTCGTAGTCGTTCCAGTCGCCGCCATATCCTCTGACGGTGGTGCCGTCAGGCTTCTCCATGTACTGCGCTTGGTCTACAAAGTCCCAGATGAAGCCGCCCTGCAGGACCGGATAGGTGTGGAAGAGATCCATATAGTCGGTCATACAGCCCTGACTGTTACCCATTGCGTGGGCGTACTCCGCCAGGATGTAGGGCTTGGATGGGTTGCCCTGCGCATAGGCGATGAGCTCACTCGGTCGGCGGTACATATTGCCGTAGATGTCGGTATTGGGACCATCAATGGCGCGCTCGAGCATGATGGGACGGGTGGTGTCGAGCTTCTTGATTGCCGAGCGGGCGGCAGCGAAGTTTTCTCCATCCCCAGCCTCATTGGCCATCGACCAAATGATGATCGACGGATGAATGCCTCTCGAAGCGACCTGCCGGACGTTTCGCTCCACATGGGGAACCACCCACTCCGGCTGCTTGGCGAGCGACTCCGCTCCGTAGCCCATGCCGTGGGACTCGAGATTGGACTCGGCGCAGACGTAGAGTCCGTAGACATCGCAGAGCTTGTAGAAGTAGGGATCATTGGGGTAGTGACAGGTGCGGATGGCATTCATATTGAATTGCTTCGCCAGCTTCACGTCCTCCAGCATCCGCTCGCGCGAGACGATGCATCCGCTATTGGGGTCGGTGTCGTGGCGATTGGCGCCCTTGATGAGGACCGGCTTGCCATTGACCTTGAGCAAAGTATCCTCGATCCGGATGTTGCGGAAGCCGATGTCGAATCGGCACACCTCGGAGAGCTTCCCATCGACGAAGCTCTTGATCTCAAGCTTGTAGAGATTGGGGGTCTCGGCGGTCCAGGGAGCGACTCCGGGTATGACTGCACGGACGGTATTGACACTGAAGCCCGGTAATGAGCGCTCCCAGACCTTCTGTCCGAGGGCATCGGTGAGGGTTAGCTCGTAGCGGGGTGAGCCGGCAGACTTTAGCCGGAGAGCCAGCAGTCCGTCCTTATAGTCATTGATCAGGTCCTGCTTGATCGTGATGTCTGCGAGGTGGGACTTGGGACGGGCGTAGAGGTAGACGTCCCGGTGAAATCCGGTGTGGCGAAACATATCCTGATCCTCCAGGTATGTCCCATCGCACCAGCGGAAGACGCGGAAGGCGATCGTATTCGTCTCCCCCGGCTTGAT
>NZ_CAKRLH010000107.1 GCF_934359325.1 uncultured Porphyromonas sp. | reverse complement strand
TCCTCCTTCGCCTCGGGGCGGATCAGACTTGCCATCATCACTACATTCTGGTACGTGATGATCTCCACACCTGAGGTTCCCGGGGCGGCAAGCAGCACTATGAAGTCGACCTCTGCCGGACTCTCTGCTGCGATCCTCTCGGCGATGAGTCCTCCCTCGCTGTGCCCTATGAGCCCCACCCTTGAGTACTTTCCCGTCTTACGCAGATACTCAAGTGCCGACTTGGCATCTGCCACGAAGTCCCTCAGCATAGAGGCTCCGAATGTCCCCGTAGACTCGCCCACTCCTCGCTTGTCGTACCTCAGCACGGTAATGCCCTGCCGGGTGAGGTGGTCGGCTATGTCGCAGAGGGGCTTGTGCGGTCCCAGTTTCTCGTCCCTGTCATTTGGTCCACTGCCCGATACCAGCACCACTGCGGTAGAGCTCTTCTGCTTGCCCGGCTCCGTCAGTGTGGCGGCGAGGGTCACCTCTCCCGAGGGTATGGTAAGCTCAGTAGCGTGGTAGGGGAGATTGGTCTTTGGCTTGTTCTTCCGATACTCACCTCGTATCAGATCCAGCCGAGTGGTAAACCCCTGCTGAGAGAAGTCTCCCCTGATCGTATCTCCCTCGAGCCTGCCACTGTAGCCGGCACCGATGGCACGGCTCTGCCAGCTGAGCGTCCGGCTATCGGGGCTGAAGCTGATCTGCTCCACCGGGATCCCCTTCGCTCCCTGCTCCGGGCTGTCTAAGGTGGCGGAGTAGCCTTCGGTCCCCTCCGTGATGTGGAGCACAAGCGGCAGGCTGTAGGTCGGGGTGACCTGCAGGGTCCCATGCCAAGTGTCGACGATCTGAGCCCGGCAGGTGAGCGCAAGGATGGAGAGCGCGAGGATAATGTAGTTTCTCATGGCTGAGGATAGAGTGACATAATGTAAATAAGTGGTGGAAAGATACCAAAAAAGGAGAGACCGCCACCGTCGGATGTTGGTGACCGTCTCTCCTAAAAGTGCATGGACTCGATCCGCTTCGCAGAGGGTCGTCATCACTCAGTATGAATTACCTGACCACACTTGGGATAATAGTCGCTGATAGCGAGTCAAAAAATGGAAAATCTAGATGGACTACATCCTTAATAGTGGCACCGCCCCAGTCCTCGGGAGCGATACAAAATGCACGTGACGGCAGGTTTTCTGGCTCGTCTCTCGGCTCATCGCCTTCCCATACTCCTCGCGAGGAGGACTACAGTGGCATCTCTGTGAGCCGATCGGTTGGAGACTTACAGCAGCGGGTCTGCACAGGACTTGCACCTGTTTCCCTCTTACTCCGATGAGCGAGTGGTCATCGGATCACCGTCACCGCAAAGGTACGTTTTTTCTGATCACCACCCTTATTTTTCTCCGGCTGATCTGCGGTTTGGTGTGCCGGGGTAGGGGGAGGGGATCAGCTCAAAACTAAACCCGGTATTAGTGATCTCTATTACCGGGTTTAGTGATCACTAATATCGGGTTTAGATTTTTCTCGGTGCGGTGACGTGGTGGAGCCACCTCGGTGGCATAAGAGAGAGTACCCGAGATGTGGCTCTCGGGTACTCTCAGGACGGATCTCGCTAAGGATTACTTGCGGAGGCGTATATTCAGCTCATCCTGAGCCATGTCTCTCAGCTTGATCAGCTGCTCATCATCCGGCTCGCGCTCCAGTCCCTCCTGTGCGCTGTCCAGGGCGCGCCCAAAGTCGCCGAGACGGTAGTAGCTCTGTGCCGCCTTGCGCAGGTAGAATATGTACTTGGCGATGTCCCTCTTCTTGGCGCAGAAGTTGATCACCTCCTCTACCACATCGATGTGAGCGGAGTACTCGCCGAGGGCGAAGTAGGCATTCTCAAGGACAAAGAGGGTACTGATGTTATTAGGCAGGTTGCTCTTTTTCTCATTGATGAAGTCGAGTGCGGCGTGCCGGGTCGTCTCCTTTGTCTCGAGCTCCTCCGTCGCAGTGTACATCCGTACGTAGGTGGTGATGGCCTGCTTGATGGCCTGCTCCACCTTGACTCCCTCCTCTATGGAGGTGTGGAAGGACTTGAGCGCCGCCTCGAAGTCCTTGTCCTCCAGGTGGCCGATCCCCTCATCGTATGCCTGTGAGTCCTCCGTCTCCTCGCGGTTGTGTCCCTTACTGAGTACGCTCTCGAGGGCATCGAGGATCGACTTGGTGCTCTGGTTCTTGGGGTACTTCTCGGCGATCATCTGGAGGAGGTTTCGCGAGCGGAAGAGATCCCCGCTCGTGGTTCGCTCCATCACTATGTCGAGTAGCTTGTCGATCGTCTGGGGACGGACGATGGCCTTGGCGGTGAGTCCCTTGTGATTGGATGCCGGGAGGAAGGCAACCTCGATGTTGTCGCCCGAGAAGTCCCTGAGAGAGGCGTCGAGGAGGTCGGCTCGATTGAAGTAATAGCGTCGCTGGTCGGGGGTGTCAATGAATCCGAATTGGTAGGACGGTCTGAGCTGAACGATCTTGCCTATGGGAGAGACCACCACTTGATCTTCCTTCCGGCTGTCACTCTTGGACTGTACGTAGGCCTCGCGGACGCCCTCCACTGCTTCTTCATTCCTCTTCTTTGTCTGACCCTTCTTGCTCCAGTCGTCGAGTAGTGAGGGGTCTCTCTCCGCCAGGATGGAGAGTGGTACGCGATCGCCGGGCTTGTATTTGGTAAATGGCTTGGACGGCTCTGCCTCGCTTTGCGGGGTGGCGGTTGATGGGGTCTCCTTCGCCTCCTCTGTCGGTGCGGATCCCGTCTCTGCGGCGGGATCGCTGCTTATGGAGGCAAATGTGCTGATGCTGGATGCGCTTATGCCCTTGACCTGACCATTGCTTAGTCGGAGCACGATGTAGTCCGGCCCGAAAAAATCGATCTGACCCTGAGTGGTCTCCGAGTCCGTCGTGATCTCAATCAGATCACCGGTTTTGAAATTAGACTTTAAAAATTCTATCATGATAAAAAGGTAACCAAAGAGGATATCTAAGCACTAGAGGTGATACTACTCTAAGTCTTACAAATGTAACAAAATCGTTGGATCTATCGCAATGCTTGGTGTCGTTTATCCAAGTCGTGGTCCGGGCTGTCACGCGCAGAGGAAGTGGGCGGGAGGATTTGGCGGGTCTGCACTGGTGAGGTTCATTTCATTTTATGTAACTTTGCAGGCACATTTCAGGACGAAAAAGATGGAAGAAAATAAGATCAGAAATATCGCGATCATCGCTCACGTCGACCATGGTAAGACCTCTCTCGTGGATCGTATGCTGCAGGCGGGCAACCTCTTCAGGGACCCGAGCGAGAAGCTGGAGCAGGTGCTGGATAACAACGACCTGGAGCGTGAGCGAGGTATCACGATCTTCTCCAAGAACGTCTCCATTCAGTACAAGGACTACAAGATCAATATCATAGACACGCCCGGACACGCAGACTTCGGAGGTGAGGTGGAGCGCGTCCTCAATATGGCGGACGGCTGCCTCGTGCTGGTGGATGCCTTCGAGGGACCGATGCCGCAGACGCGCTTTGTCCTCGAGAAGGCTCTTCGCATAGGGCTGAAGCCGATCCTGGTGATCAATAAGGTCGATAAGCCTAACTGCCGACCCGATGAGGTGCAGGAGAAGGTCTTTGACCTAATGTTTGACCTTGATGCGTCCGAGGAGCAGCTTGAGTTCCCCACCTTTTACGGATCGGCCAAGCAGGGCTGGATGAGTACCGACTGGCATAAGCCGACGAAGGACATCAGCGTACTCTTAGACGGCGTGATCGAGTATATCCCTGCGCCACCGATCAATGAGGGACCTCTCCAGATGCTGATCACCTCCCTGAGCTACTCCTCCTATGTGGGGCGTATCGCCATCGGTCGCGTCCATCGCGGGACTATCCGTGCCGGACAGGAGATTGCGCTGATGAAGTCGGACGGCACGATCGAGAAGCAGCGGATCAAGGAGCTGGATATCTTTAGCGGTCTCGGTCGTCAGAAGGTCGACGAGGTACACTCCGGCGACCTCTGTGCTGTGATCGGCATTGACGGCTTCGAGATCGGCGAGACCATCGCCGACCCGGAGACACCGGAGATGCTGCCGACGATTGCGGTCGATGAGCCGACGATGAGTATGCGCTTTACGATCAATAACTCGCCATTCTTCGGTCGTGAGGGGAAGTACGTCACCTCGCGTAAGATCGAGGATAGGCTGATGCTGGAGACGGAGAAGAATATCGCCCTCCGCGTCGAGCAGACCGAGAGCGCCGACAGCTGGATGGTCTACGGTCGCGGTGTTCTCCATCTCTCCGTCCTAATCGAGGAGATGCGTCGTGAGGGGTATGAGCTGCAGGTGGGTCAGCCTCAGGTGGTGATCAAGGAGATCGATGGACAGAAGTGCGAGCCGATCGAGGAGCTGGAGATCGAGGCTCCCGAGGAGTGTGCCAGCAAGCTGGTGGATCTCTGCATCCGCCGCAAGGGAGAGATGGTGGCGATGGAGACCAATAACGGTCGCGTCAGCGTCACCTTCCACATCCCCTCCCGAGGGATCTTTGGACTCAATAACGCTGCTCTCACACTCTCGAGCGGTGAGGCCATCATCTCACACCGCTTCCTCTCCTTTGAGCCATGGAAGGGGGATATCCCAGGTCGTACCAATGGCTCCATCGTCTCGCTGGAGACCGGTAACGCCTTTGCCTACGCACTCAACAACCTCCAGGATCGCGGGCGCTTCTTCATCGCCCCGGGTGAGGATGTCTATGAGGGTCAGGTCGTGGGTGAGCACAATAAAGACAACGACCTCCCCTGCAATGTCTGCAAGTCAAAGAAGCTGACCAATGTCCGCGCCGCCGGAAGTGACGATAAGGTAGTGCTCGCGCCGCCCATCGTCTTCTCGCTCGAGGATGCGCTGGAGTATATCAAGTCGGATGAGCTGGTGGAGATCACTCCTAAGAGTCTCCGACTGCGGAAGATCCTCCTGAGCGAGCTCGATCGTAAGCGGGCCGGGAAGTAAGCAGGCACATTGCGGAGTTGCGATAAAATCGTAACTTTGCGTCACTAAACCGATGGGGGAAGGGTTTTGCGGAAATAGCTCAGTTGGTAGAGCGCAACCTTGCCAAGGTTGAGGTCGCGAGTTCGAGCCTCGTTTTCCGCTCTCTTGATTCGCCGCCCGAATGGTGGAATCGGTAGACACGAAGGACTTAAACTCCTTTGACCCGAATAAGGTCGTGCGGGTTCAAGTCCCGCTTCGGGCACAGAGAGAGTCTTCTCTAAGCACAAAAAAAGCGCACGTCAGGCAATTGCTGCCCGGCGTGCGCTTTCCCTATATACTCTCAGCGTTACTCGGTGAAGTAGTGTCTGGCAATGCGGCTCGAGAGACGGGAGAGGATCTCGTAGTG
>NZ_CAKRLH010000106.1 GCF_934359325.1 uncultured Porphyromonas sp. | reverse complement strand
ATCGGGCTCTATCGCTCGAGCGAGGTGACCTTTGGCTTCAATGTCGGTCACGTCAAGAGCTCCACCAACTGGCAGGACAAGGAGGGCGCTGATATGAGCAAGTGGGTCGGCAACCTCGACCACCTCAGCATCATCTTCCCGATCTCTAATCCCTACCTCGCCACGTCTGACTGGAGAGTGGTCCTGGGTGCCTCGATGAGCTCCCTCTACGACTACGACCGCGACTACGAGATGAGGTCTGTCGCTCCCGAGTACAGCCTCTCGGAGTATATCGCCAATAAGGCGACCCTCGTCGGTGCGCACTATAATACTCTGGCAAACTTGTCCAGCTCGCCCTACTTCCTCGGCACGATGGCGTACAACGGAGGCTTTATCGAGTGGAGACCAAATCATGAGGATATCTATGTCCCCGGCACCTTTGCGCCTGCTAACCCTCTCATCCAGGATGTAGAGGAAAAGTATGCAGAGCCCAATAGGCTCTACCTCAAGCCGGATGCCGGACGGCTCAATGTCTCGGAGAAAGGGTCTCGCAAGATGTATGACTTCACCATCGGCGGCAGCTGGGCAGACAAGGTCTACTTCGGAGCCACCCTCCGGACTACATCCTCAGCCTATGCACGGTCGTCTATGTATCGGGAGGACTTCCACTACACCTACAAGCCTAAGTATAATGTCGAGGATCAGGTCTACTATACCGAGCTCGGCAATAGCCTGACCGTCTCCGGCGGGACTGTCGGTGCCACGTTTGGTCTGATGGCTGCCGTGGGTGACTTCGGTCGTGTCGGAATCTCCTACAATACGCCCCAATTTGGTCGCTACAATGAGGTTTTCTCTACCACCACCCAGTGGTACAATAATAATGCGACCGATGATAATGGCGCCTCGAGACCGCTCTACACCAATGGCACAGACGATATGACCAATACCTACAACCTGGTCATTCCTGGTGACCTAACCGCCAGTGCGATGGTCTTCCTCGGTGGCTACGGTATGGTGACGTACGACTTCAACTGGCGCGACCTTGGCTCTGCTCGCCTTCAGGGAGGTGACTTCCAGGACGCCAACCAGTTTCTCAAGGAGGACTACGGCAGTCAGATGACCCACCGCGTCGGTCTGGAGATCCGCCCTGTGAGCGGCTTCTACCTACGTGCCGGCTACAGCTACTCCGATGGAGGGCTTAAGTCGGAGGGCATCCGCCCCCAGGAGGGCAACGTGATGGCCTACGACTATATCGCCAGCGGTGCAATCACCGATGCGGTCATGCGTGACAGCTACCAGAGCATCACTGCGGGGGTAGGCTGCCGACTCTTCGGTCGGACCACCCTCGACCTCGCCTACGTGAGAGGCAAGGCTACCGAGAGAGTCTACCCCTTCCCCGGTGCGGGCGAGGTAGTGGACCAGTCAGGTCAGGTGGTGGCTCCCGGCATCTCCTCTGAGGGTGCGGCGATGAGTACGGTGACCGATAGGATGGTCGCTTCACTCACGTTCCGCTTCTGACCCCTCATTATACTATAAGTCGCAAATAGATAAGGAAGAGCGCATTACGTGTGGTCCCGGGGACCAGCGTAGTGCGCTCTTTTTTATCCTAAAAAAGGTCGTAGCCTATGAATCGTGAGAAATATACCCCTGACCTGATCACCGCCCTCGGTCCAGATGAGGTCTTTGTCTTTGGATCCAATACCCTCGGTCATCACGGCGGCGGGGCGGCGCTGCAAGCCTTTGAGCGCTTTGGCGCCGAGTGGGGCATGGGTGAGGGCCCCTCGGGGAGGACCTACGCCATCCCGACGCTCGATGCCTCACACCACCGGGTCACGGAGGAGCAGCTCTCTGAGAGCCTCGAGCGCTTCGTCGCCTATGTGCGGCAGCACCCGCACAACACCTTTTACCTCACCCTCATCGGCTGCGGCATAGCGGGGTGGGAGCCGGCGACGGTGAAGCGTCTCCTCTGGCAGTCCATCGGCGAGGAGACCGACCTACCGGACAATCTCATCCTCCCGCGCGCCTTCAGTCGGCAGAGGGAGGACTGAGAGTGGCTTGTCAGCAGAGGTGGACTTACTTCGTTACCAGACGGGTATCGGCTGACCGAAGACAGGGGGTGAGCTTGCGGTAGGTCGCCTGCGCCTGCGCCTCGATCTCCGGTGTGATCAGCTCACTGACCCACTTCGTGATCATCAGCACCACGCCAAGGTCATCGGAGAAGCCGAGGAACCCCAGCGCGTCGGGGATCAGGTCGACCGGCAGGATGAAGTACCCCAGTGCGCCGGCTATGTAAGCCTTGCGGACAGCCGGGGTGCTGTCGGCGCGAAAGACGTACCACAGGCGCAGCACCGGGAGCAGGATCTGCTCGCCGGCAAGCCGTGCCACCTCCCGGATCTTCTCCTGGAGTCCAAGCTCACTAAAGTGCTTTCCATACTTCTTGACATCCTCCACGGACATACTGCCCATCTGCCTTCTTGCGATGGCGACGAGTCCTCCGATGGTTAGGAACTTTCTCTTCTTCATACCTTTATCCTCTCTCTGATAGTAGCTCGGGCTCCAGAGAGCCGTCGTCATACATCATGTGCCGCTGGGACACCACTCTGTCTCTCTCCTCTGATCGCCGTAGGCAGCGGTCGACCAGCAGCGTCACCATACAGGGTACGGCGATACCGACGATCACGCCGACTAAGAATGGCTGTGCCGAGCAGCAGTCGGCGCTGCATGGCTGACAGGGTATTGTGGATCTATTTCTCATCTCTCCCCATTGGATTAAAATTGGTGATCTATGAGGTAAAGGTACCAAAAGTGTCGCTTACTCGACAACGGTCAGCTCCTCAGGCACAAAGCTCAGGGTGGTGATGCTGCCGTAGTGGGGCAGGTCGATGAAGAGATCAGAGAAGTCGATCACCCCCTTGATCCACCGACCGATATTGACCACACCCCCGTGGCAGAAGAAGGCTACCCTCTCCCACTCCGGATGGAGACAGACCTCCTCCACAAGACTGGTGACGCGGCGGCGCATCTCGACGATGCTCTCCCCGCCGGGCGGGGTCACCAGCTCGGGATTTCGCTCCTCGAGGAGCAGCAGGTCCGGCTGTCGACGGATCTCCGTGTAGAGCTCGTCCCACGGTCTCATCTCCCACTCGCCGAAGTTCCGCTCCGCCAGTCGAGGGTCCACCGTCGCCGTCTCGTAGCCGCAGTAGGCGGCAAGCTTCCAGGCGCGCCGGAGCGGACTGGTGAAGGTGGCATCGTAGGTACGCCCCTTGAGGGCTCGCCTCACGCTCTCCGCCTCCTCGCGGAAGCTCTCAGCCACATCCAGGTCGGATGCGCCGTAGCAGAAGGAGCCGTCCACGCCGCAGAGCCGCGTGTGGCGGATGAAGTCTATCTTGGTCTCTCTCATGGGATCCTAATTTCCTAATATGAGACCTTTGCGAAAGACCATTTTGCAAAGGTCTTAATCTGTCTTCTGTGGGCGGCAAAGTTAAGCAATTCTGCCGGACCCCTCTCGCCGAAGTCTAATACCGGTATTAGACTTCGGCGAGACTCGACTCCCACGGCACGTCGCCGTCAGAGACGCAGTAAGGCGCAGGGATCACAAGCGATCCCTGCGCCTTACGTATATACTCGTCCTATCGGGCTTACTTCAGGATGCCGAGGTCGTGGCCGATCTTATCGAAGGCGGCGATGCAGCGGTCGATCTGCTCGTGGGTGTGAGCAGCAGAGAGCTGTACGCGGATGCGTGCCTTGTCCTTCGGCACCACCGGGTAGCTGAAGCCGGTGACGAAGATGCCCTCCTCCTGCATGCGGGCAGCGAACTCAGCTGCCTTGGCAGCATCGTAGATCATCACGGCAACGATGGCACTCTGCGTGGGGAGCAGGTCGAAGCCGAGCTTCTTGATCTTCTCCTGGAAGTAGGCGACATTGTCCATCAGACGGTCGTGGAGCTCCGTCGACTCCTCGAGGATGCGGAAGGTCTCGATGCCGGCACCGACGAGAGAGGGGGGGAGAGAGTTGGAGAAGAGGTAGGGACGTGAGGTCTGGCGGAGAAGCTCGATGATCTCCTTCTTACCGGTGGTGAAGCCACCGACAGCGCCACCGAAGGCCTTGCCGAGGGTACCGGTGATGATCTCCACCTTACCACGCACGCCATACTGCTCGGTGACACCGCGACCGGTCTTGCCGACCACGCCGGCGGAGTGGCTCTCGTCCACCATCACCATAGCATCGTACTTCTCAGCCAGCTCGCAGATCTTGTCGAGCGGAGCGACGTTACCGTCCATAGAGAAGACGCCGTCCGTGGCGATGATACGGAAGCGCTGTGCCTGTGCCTCCTTGAGCTTCTCCTCCAGGTCGGCCATGTCGCCATTGAGGTAGCGGTAGCGCTTAGCCTTGCAGAGACGGACGCCATCGATGATGGAGGCGTGATTGAGCTGGTCGGAGATGATCGCATCCTCATCGGTGAGGAGGGAGCCGAAGAGACCGCCATTGGCGTCGAAGCAGGCAGCGTAGAGGATCGTGTCCTCGGTGCCGAAGTAGCGAGAGATCGCCTTCTCCAGCTCCAGATGCACATCCTGAGTACCGCAGATGAAGCGGACGGAGGACATACCGAAGCCACGGCGAGCCATCATCTTCTCTGCGGCATCGATCAGTCGCTGATCGTCAGCGAGACCGAGGTAGTTATTGGCGCAGAAGTTGAGTGCGTGGATCTCCTTGCCATTCTGGTCCACGGTGATGGCAGAGCTCTGCTTGCTGGTGATGAGGCGCTCACGCTTGTAAGTGCCGGCATCCTTGATCGCCTGGAGAGTCTCCTCGAGGTGCTTCTTATACTTGTCGTACATAGATTGTGATTGTGTATAGATGATTAAGAGTGTCTTCTACTATAGGGTTCGCTTTTACAAGTCCCCCAAAGTTACCACTTTTTTACTCGTTTCGGTTCTACTGACCGGCTGTGGTCACTTCATCCCGATCAGGCGGCGGATGTCGGAGAGCTTATTGAGTGCCTCGAGGGGGGTGAGGTTGTCGATGTCGAGCCCCTTGATCTCGTCGCGAATGGCGGAGAGGGTCGGGTCGTCCAGCTGGAAGAAGCTGAGCTTCATCGGTCCGTCGGTCGTCTCGTCGGCACTGACGGATGGTAGGGCGGTGTCTCCCGCCTTGCTCTCCAGCTGACTCAGGATCTCCTCCGCCCGGGTGACGATCTCACGGGGCATCCCCGCCATGCGCGCCACATGGATACCGAAGCTGTGCTCGCAGCCGCCCGGCACCAGCTTCCTCAGGAAGATCACCTTCCCGTCCGCCTCCTTCACGGAGACATTGTAGTTCCGGATCCTCGGCAGCACCCCCTCCAGCTCATTCAGCTCATGGTAGTGGGTGGCAAAGAGGGTCTTCGGGTGGGCGCG
>NZ_CAKRLH010000105.1 GCF_934359325.1 uncultured Porphyromonas sp. | reverse complement strand
GCCCGGGTGGCGGAATTGGTAGACGCGTTGGTCTCAAACACCAATGGAGTAACATCCGTACCGGTTCGATCCCGGTTCCGGGCACAAAAGACGAGCCTCCCCGGACAAAAGGTCCGGGGAGGCTTGATTAGTATGTCGGGCATGTCCTACATCAAAGAGGTGTGAGAGGGAATGAAAAGCAGGTCTGATAACTATCGTATCCCGGTCTACTCGATTATAGTCTACCCGGTGACGATGTGGTTAAGATGAGATGAAGTATTGGTGAAGGGTCCCGGGTTGTTATCTTTTCTCAAATAATAGAGGTAATATTGCGCAAAACTTGAATACAGTACAATTCAAATAAATTCATTCATCATGCAGAAGCACTACACAATCCTGACGGTGCTGCTCATCGGCCTCCTGTCGATGATGTCGCTGACCTCTCTGGCACAGGTCACCACCTCCTCTATGCGAGGCACGGTGAGCGATGACCATGAGACGCTGGCCGCTGCCACCGTCCGCGTGACCCACACGCCCTCCGGCACGACCTACAACGCCCTGACGGACGCTGAGGGTCGTTTCTTCATCAATAACATGCGTGTCGGTGGTCCCTACACAGTCAAGGTGACCTTTATCGGCTACCGGGACCACATCACCGAGGGGATCACTCTCCAGCTCGGTCAGACCTTCGTCCTCGACGTCCGTATGAGTGAGGACTCCGAGCTGCTTGAGGGCGTCACCGTGACTGCCGAGAGCAAGAACCCAGTCTTCAATAGCCAGCGCACCGGTGCCCTCACCTCTGTCTCGCCTGAGCAACTGAAGCAGCTCCCGACCATCACCCGAAGCCTCAGCGACTTCACCCGCCTCACTCCGCAGGCCAACGGCGGCTCCTTCGCCGGTCGTGATGGTCGTATGAATAACGTCACCATCGATGGTGGAGCCTTCCGCAATAACTTCGGTCTCTCAAGCAACATGATGCCCGGTGGTACGGCACAGCCGATCTCCCTCGATGCTATCGAGGAGGTGTCGGTGAATATCGCCCCCTTCGACATCCGTCTCTCCAACTTCACTGGTGCTTCCGTCAACGCTATCACCAAGTCCGGTACCAACATCTTCACCGGATCCGCCTACACCTACCAGCGTGGTAAGGGGATGACCGGCACCAAGATCGGTGACGTCGATATGTCCAAGCTCGATAATAAGAATGAGCAGACCTACGGCTTCACCATCGGTGGTCCGATCGTCAAGGATAAGCTCTTCTTCTTCGCCAGTGCAGAGTACGAGAATGACGCTCGCCCCTACACCGGCTTCCTCCCGAGTGAGAATGGTGTCGCAGATAAGAAGAACAACATCTCCCGCACCAGCTATTCCGACCTTGAGGCGATGAGCAAGTTCCTCAAGGAGAAGTACAACTACGACACCGGTGATGTCCGCAACTTCCCCAATATGGATCAGAAGAACTACAAGATCCTGGCGAAGATCGACTGGAACATCAACGATGATCACCACCTCTCCCTCCGCTACAATTACCTCAATAATAACAGCTGGAACACTACCAACTGGAACTCCGGGCCCGGTAATAATGCGCGGCTTCAGCCGGGACGTCTCTCGGAGAATGCGATCGCTTTCCCCAACTCCTGGTACCAGAATCTTAATGAGATCCACGGATTTGCCGGTGAGCTTAATAGCCGCTTTGGGAATAACATGACCAATAAGCTGATGGTCACCTACACGGCTACGAAGGATCCTCAGCGCAAGAGCCCCTCTGCAGACTTCCCCTTCGTCGATATCCTCAAGGATGGCGGCTACTATATGTCTTTTGGTACGGAGCTTTTCTCCTTCCACAACCAGGTGATCAATAACACTCTCTCGGTGTCGGATGACTTTACCTACACCTTAGGTGCACACACCCTCCTCGGTGGCTTCCGATACGATAATATCTACGTCAATAACAGCTATATCCGTGAGGGGACCTCCTACTACCGCTATGCCAGCATGGAGGACTTTATGGAGAATCGCAAGCCGATCGGCTTCGGAGTTACCTACGGCTACAATGGGGAGGATCCAAAGGGAGTCCAGATGAATTTTGGGCTTCTCGCTTTCTACTTCCAGGATGAGTGGACAGTGACCCCTCGCTTCAAGCTCACTCCCGGTCTGCGCTTCGAGGTGCCCTTCTACCTCAATAAGCTTGAGAATAATCCGCTCGTGGATAAGCTCCCCGAGATGCGCTATGGGACAAAGCTGGATATCTCTACATGGCCCAAGAGCCAGCTTCAGGTTAATCCTCGGGTTGGGTTCAATTGGGATATCCTCGGTGACCGCTCCATTCAGCTGCGTGGTGGTACCGGTCTCTTCAGTGGTCTGATGCCTTTCGTGTGGTTCACCAATCAGCCCACCTCCTCAGGTACTGTCCAGAGTCCTGAGATGGGATTTGGGGCTGCTGACATCCCCGATGACCTACGCTTTGAGCCCAACTTCCGTGATCAGCAGAAGAAGTATCCCAATATCTTTCCGGATCAGCTGAAGAGTGATGGCGAATACCGTGGCGCAGTTGCTATGGTCGCCAAGGACTTCCGCATGCCTCAGATCTGGCGCTCTAATATCGCTGCCGACTTTGCTCTGCCCGGAAATACGACTCTTACCCTCGAGGCACTCTACAGTAAGGATGTACAGGCACTCCTTCAGCGAAATGTCAATCTCCCCGAGCCTGATGGTAAGATGGCTGACGGCAGACCTCTGTACAGCAAGAATCGGATGGTCTCCAGCGTCAATAACGCCATCGTCCTCGGTAATACCAATAAGGGCTATCAGGGCTCTTTCACCGTCCAGCTTCGCAATCGCGCAGTCAAGGGTCTCGATGCGATGGTCGCTTACACCTACTCCTTTGCTAAGGACCAGACCAATAATCCAGGCTCCTCCGCCAACTCTGCTTGGACGAGCAACCACACCTACGGCGATATGAATGATCCCGAGCTGAGTTACTCTCAGTTCGCCATCCCTCACCGTGTTGTCGGTAGTCTCTCCTACCGTATCGAGTACCTGAAGCATATGGCCACCACGATCAGCCTCTACTACAGCGGCTCCTCGACAGGTCGCTACAGCTATATCTATGGTAACGATATCAATGGTGACTACGCCTCCGGCGATCTGCTCTACGTGCCGACCGGTACGAGTGACCCGAAATTCTCTTTTGTGGACAAGAAGGGGTACGATAAGCGCGCTAAGAAAGAGATCTTCATCTCTGCCGCCGATCAGTACGAGGCCTTCATGAAGTATGTGGACGGCAATCCCTACCTCTCCAAGCGTAAGGGCAACTTTGCAGAGCGCTTCGGAGCTCTCCAGCCTTGGCTCAATCGATTTGACCTGAAGCTGATGCAGGAGTTCTACTCCGACTTTGGCACCGACCGTCGCTACACCCTTCAGGTGAGCCTTGACTTCATCAACGTAGGCAATATGCTCAATTCCAACTGGGGTGTCTACAAGACTGCCGCCCTCTCCAGCAGCTACGGCAATATCCTGCCGGTGGAGATGCAGAAAGCCAATGCTAAGTCCGGTGCTCAGAAGGGCTTTGTCCTGACAGAGAATAGCATCGAGGACTTCAGCAAGAAGGCCAATGTCTGGAATGACGACCTCGGTCTCAGCTCCACCTGGGGCATGCTCCTCGGAGTCAAGCTCCTCTTCTGATAGCTGACTGACATACCTTACATCTGAGCGAGCCTTCTTGGACAAATAGGTCCGAGGAGGCTCGTTTTTTGCACTTATGTAGATGGGTAGCTTTTTTGGTACCTTTGTTAGAGTAAAATTGCAATAGGATATGTCACCACTTACCATAATCCTTCTCCTCATCCTGGGGGTGATCCTATACTCCCTATGGCCCCTGATCCGCCAGATAGCGCGCATCGGAGCGGTCCACCGAGAGGTCAAGCGTGAGTACCGCCGTCAGGAAGAGGAGGCTCAGGAGCAGGCTGCCCGTGAGCAGCATGCCCGTAAGAGCAGTGCCGACATCCTCCGGGAGGCGCAGCACGACCTCGGCGGTGGACACTACGTCGACTATGAGGAGGTGGATGACGAGACCGGCAACCATAAGTAATCACTAATCACTTAGATAATACAGTACACTATGAAGATGACTGAACGACTGATCGCCGCTATCAACGAGCAGATCAATAAGGAGCTCTACTCCGCTTACCTCTACCGCTCTATGTCCCTGGACACCGCAGAGCGCGCCCTCGATGGCGTGACCAAGTGGCTCACCCTACAGTCTCGCGAGGAGATGGGACACGCCGAGGCGATGATCTCCTACCTCGAGGGGCGTGGCGTGCGCCCCGAGCTGAAGCCGATCGCTGAGGTACCCAATTCTTTCGGCACCCTCCGCGAGATCCTCACCCAGTCGCTCCGCCACGAGCAGTCCATCACCAAGTCGATCGAGGAGATCGTCAAGATGGCCACCGAGGACCACGACTACGGCGTACGCATCTTCTTCGAGAAGTTTGTCGTAGAGCAGGAGGAGGAAGAGGAGAACGCACAGCACAATCTCGACCGCCTCGATCTCATCGGCGAGGGCGCCGTCGCCATCTTCGACAGGGAGATGGGCATGCGCAAGTAAGAGATATCGAGTCTATCGGCGTGAGGATGGGTGACCTGCCCATCCTCACGCCTTTTTTTGTGACCTGACCTCGTGTGGAGATCCGGTCGGGATGAAGAGGGGGCTGCGCCGATACTCCGGCACAGCCCCCTCTGATAGTCTGAGGAGCAGGGTCTATCAGCTCAGTCCGTCGATTTCACCATTGACGATGTCGATCTTCTCGGCATTGGGGACCTTGGGGAGTCCCGGCATACGCATGATGCTGCCCATGATGACCACGATCATCTCTGCGCCGGTGGTGACGACGATGTCATTGACGTGCATCTCGAAGTCTCTCGGAGCGCCGAGGAGCGAGGCGTCGTCGGAGAAGGAGTACTGCGTCTTGGCGATGCAGATGGGGAACTTGTCGTAGCCCAGCTCGTCGATCATCTTGAGTGCCTTGATGGCCTTCTTGTCGTAGACTACGCGGTCAGCACGGTAGATCTCGCGGGTGAGGGACTCGATCTTCTCCTTGACCGGGCTGTCGAGGTCGTAGCCGAAGGTGATGGGCTCAGAGGGGTGGTCGTCGATGGTGTCGACGACTACCTGTGCCAGCTCAGTGGCTCCCTTACCGCCCTCGGAGAAGGCGTTATTGACGGCAAAGGGTACGCCGAGCTCCTCGCAGTGGAGGCGGATCGCCTCAAGCTCAGCCTCGGTATCGGTGGGGAAGCGGTTGATGCAGATGACGACGCTCTGTCCAAACTTCCGCATGTTCTCCACGTGCTGGTCGAGATTGGAGAAGCCCTTCTTCAGCGCCTCCACATTCTCCGTGCTGAGGTCGGCGTCCTTGACTCCGCCGTGGAGCTTGAGGGACTTGGCAGTGGCGACGAGGATCGTGGCAGCGGGCTGGAGACCATT
>NZ_CAKRLH010000104.1 GCF_934359325.1 uncultured Porphyromonas sp. | reverse complement strand
AGATCTCCTTCATCCGCCCCGGGTCTACCGTCGGCACCTTGGTCTCATCGGAGTCCTCCCGCTGCTGCACCGTAGGCTCCTGGGTCCTCGTCCGCGCCTCCTTGCGCGCCTTGATCAGGTGCTTCATCAGTGCGTGATCCATACGCACTTCGTAACGATTGACTGCGAGGAAGAATTGATCTCGAGAGGGATAGGAGAGTACCGGTGCCTGCTCATCCTCCGGCAGTACGTGCTCCGGATCGTAGCCCCGCCCCTCAGCAAAGCGGACAAAGGCCTTACGCCCCGCCTCGATCTGATCCGCCTCTTGCCGGTGAAGGAAGTCTGTGATGTACCGCTTCGTCGTCGGGCTGGTGGCGTACTGGAGCCACGACTCCTTGGGCTCCGTATTTTCCGTCGTGAGGATCTCCACCTGGTCACCATTCTGCAGCTTGGCCGAGATGCCGACCATCTCATGATTCACTTTCGCACCGATGCAGCGCCGTCCCAGCTCCGGATCGAGCTGGTAGGCAAAGTCGAGCACAGTGAAGTCCTGAGGACAGCGTATCCGATCCCCCTTGCGGGTGAAGATGAGCATGTCCTGATTGGCAAACTTGTACATCATCGTCTCGTAGTCGTCTGATGCACTGGGGCCGGGATTATTAAGGAGCGTGTGGACGTTGCTCAGGATCTGCTCCTCCACGGGATCCACCTCCTCGGCGGTGTGGGTCTTGTAGCGCCAGTGAGCCGCCAGTCCCCGCTCCGCCATCTCATGCATCTGACGGGAGCGTATCTGCACCTCGACCCACTCTCCCGTCGGACCCATCACGGTGATGTGGAGCGCCCGGTAGCCATTGGGCTTCGGGTGAGTCAGCCAGTCACGCGTACGGTCATCCTTGAGAGCAAAGTGGGATGTGAGTACATGGTAGATTCTGAAGCAGTCGGCATACTCCGTGCGATCCGTCTCCGGCTCAAAGACGATACGTATCGCAAAGACGTCATAGATCTCCTCCAGCGGCAGACCTTTTGCCTGCATTTTATTCCAGATCGAGTAGGTACTCTTGATCCGGTGCTGTATCTCGTAAGTAAGCCCCGTTGCATCGAGGTCCGGCTTGATGATCTCGTAAAACTTGTCGAAGAGCCCCTCCCGCCTCGTATAGGTCTGTGAGATCTTATCGTGCACCTCGCGGTACTCCTCCGGGTGAATGTACCGAAGCGAGAGATCCTGAAGCTCCTCCATGATCGCATACATACCGAGCCGCTCCGCCAGTGGGGCGTAGAATAGTCGAGTCTCTGCGGCGATCTTGGACTGCTTCGTCTCCGGCATGCTGTCGAGAGTGCGCATGTTGTGCAGTCGATCAGCGATCTTGACGAGGAGGATGCGGATGTCCTGCGTCGACGTCACCAGGAGCCGACGGATATTCTCCAGCTGACCGGAGGTGTTATTGGTCTCCGTCATCACCTCGACGAGGATCTCTCCGGAGAGCTTCGTCAGACCGTCCACGATCCGAGCGATCGAGTCGCCAAACATATCCCGGATATCCTCCACGGTGTACTCCGTGTCCTCCACCACATCATGGAGCAGCGCCGCCGTGATCGAGGTGCTTCCGAGACCCATCTCCGAGCAGGCGATGGAGGCGACGGCGATCGGGTGGAGGATGTAGGGCTCCCCGCTCCGACGCTTCACCCCCTTGTGGGCGTCACGTGCCAGACGAAAGGCCTTCTGGATCGGCTCCGTATGCTTACGATGATTGGAGCTGAGGTAGTCGCTCAGCAGCTTGTCGAAGGCGGCCTGCACCACCATCTCGTAGTCTATAGGATTACTCTCTTCGATACTCATAGATAAAGGGGGAGGAGGTCCTCCATACGCTCCCTACAAACTTACGAATTATTATGATTACGCCGTCTCCCCGCAGGGCAGTCTCTTGTGGGAGAGACTCCAGTCCCGAGGGGATGGGACTCCAGTCCCAAGGGGGTGGAACTCCAGGGGTGTGGAAGCAGGACTCTTCGCGGGAGGGAATGGGAAGAAGTCGCCTACCGAAGTGGCCCATAATTTGCATTTCTTGAGACATTGGGTACATTTGTGACAATAAAGCTGACGAGATAGTGCGCCGGCAAACCCATAGAACGACACGACATGTTACTTATCCAGCTGTTTTTCATCCTGGTAGCCATCGTCGTCGGTGCCCGTCTCGGTGGTATCGGTCTCGGTGTGACAGGAGGTGTAGGACTGGCGATACTGGTCTTCGGATTTGGTCTGATGCCCACCTCGCCGCCTATCGATGTAATGCTTATGATCGCCGCAGTGATCTCTGCAGTCTCCTGTATGCAGGCAGCAGGAGGTCTGGACTTCCTCGTCAAGGTGGCAGAGAAGTTTCTCCGCCGTCATCCGGACAAGATCACGATTTACAGCCCCTTCGTCTGCTACTTATTCACCTTCCTCGCCGGTACCGGCCATGGCGTCTACTCCCTCCTACCGGTGATCTCCGAGGTGGCGCGGGAGACGAAGATCCGACCGGAGCGACCGCTCTCCATCTCCGTCATCGCCTCCCAGCAGGCAATCACCGCCAGCCCCATATCGGCGGCGACGGTGGCGCTCCTTGCCCTCCTCGCTCCGGCGGGTATCAGCCTGATCGACATCCTCAAGGTGAGTATCCCGGCGACGTTGGTCGGTGTCTTTGTGGGGGCGCTGACCTGTCTCCATAAGGGCAAGGAGCTGGAGGAGGACCCCGAGTACCTCCGCCGTATGAGCGAGGGACTGATCGAGCCGTCCCGCCTCTCCCAGATGGATCCCAATGCGAAGACCCCCTTCAAGGCTCGCCTCAGCGTGATCCTCTTCCTTGTGGCTGTGGTTGCGATTGTCCTCCTGGGCTCCATTCCCACCCTGAGACCGGACTTCGTCATCGATGGCACGACGGTGAAGCTCGGCATGCCGGAGGCTATCGAGATGATTATGCTCAGCACCGCAGCTATCATCCTCCTCGCCACCAAGACCGACGGGATCAAGGCAACGAAAGGGTCTGTCTTCAATGCCGGGATGCAGGCGGTGATCGCCATCTTCGGTATCGCCTGGATGGGAGATACCTTTATCAATGGTAATATCGACGCGATCACCACCAGCCTGCAGGACGTAGTGACGAGGATGCCGTGGCTCTTTGGGCTCGCCCTCTTCTTTATGAGCATCCTGCTCTTCAGCCAGGCGGCGACGATCCGCGCCGTAGCTCCGCTGGGCATCGCCCTCGGCATCTCACCGATGCTGCTGATAGCGCTCTTCCCCGCTGTGAATGGCTACTTCTTCCTCCCCAATTACCCGACCGTGGTGGCAGCGATCAACTTCGACAGCACGGGGACGACGAAGATCGGAAAGTACCTACTGAATCACTCCTTTATGATACCCGGGCTGGTGGCGACAAGTGTTGCCATCGCCGTAGGCTTGCTACTCATACAGATCTATTAATAACCCCTTTACACAAACTCAAAGTTATGAAACAACTAACATCTCGTCTGGGTCTCCTCGCACTGATGATGACCCTCTGCATGGCAGCGATGGCGCAGAAGCCTCATGTCCACATCCTCGCCACCGGTGGCACGATCGCCGGTGCAGGTACCTCCACCACCGGCAGCAACTACACCGCCGGTCAGGTAGCCATCGGCACACTCCTCGATGCGGTGCCTGAGGTCAATGAGGTCGCCGAGGTAACCGGTGAGCAGATCGTCAATATCGGCTCACAGGATATGACCGACGATGTATGGCTGACCCTCTCCAAGAGGATCAATGAGATCTTTGAGAATAACGAGGCTGACGCTGTCGTCATCACTCACGGAACTGACACCATGGAGGAGACAGCCTTCTGGCTCAGCCTGACGGTGAAGAGTAAGCGCCCCGTCGTCCTCGTAGGTGCTATGCGCTCCTCTACCGCTATGAGTGCTGATGGCCCGCTCAATCTCTACAACGCCGTCGTCGCTGCAGCCGACAAGGCCTCTGCCGACAAGGGCGTTATGGTCGCTATGAATGGTATCTTGATCCCCGGTCAGATCGTCTCCAAGACCAATACCACCTCCGTAGAGACCTTCCAGGCATCCACCGGCGGCCCCATCGGCTACGTCTTCGGCGGCAAGGTGTACTACAATATGAGCTACGGCCTGACCGCACAGCGCATCGTCTTCGACGTGAGCAACCTGACGAAGCTCCCCAAGGTGGGCATCGTCTATGCCTACTCCAATATCGAGGCTGATATGCTCGACCCGATCCTCAATGGTGGTTACAAGGGTGTGATCCACGCCGGTCTCGGCAACGGCAACATCCACAAGAATGTCTTCCCCGTCCTGGAGAAGGCTCGTGAGCAGGGGATCCTCGTAGTCCGCTCCTCCCGCGTCCCGACCGGTAATACCACTCTCGACGCTGAGGTAGACGACAATAAGTACGAGTTCATCGCCTCTCAGTCTCTCAGTCCCCAGAAGGCCCGCATCCTCCTGATGCTCTCCCTGACGACCACGACCGACTGGCAGCAGATCCAGAAGTACTTCAACCTCTTTATGTAATCTCCCCCGCCTATGTCTAAGAATACACTCAGACTACTCGCTTGCGGGCTGATCGTCACCGCTTTCGGTGCCACAGCCGCCGCACAGCAGGAGCACTACACCACGGAGCCCTCTCTCGCTGAGCAGGTGGGTATCGTGAAGGCCAAGCAGGATAAGTTCAATCTTTTCCTCAATATGAATACCTCTCTCGATGCCGCTTGGGACTCGGAGAATTTCAATAGCCTTAATTTCTACGCCCGTCAGCTCCGCATAGAGGCTAAGGGAAACATCACTCCCTGGCTCTCCTACCGCTGGAGGCAGCGTATCAATCGCCCCAATGGCAGCTCCGGCAACATCGACAACCTCCCCACCTCGATCGACATCGCCGGTATCGGAGTACGACCCACGGAGAAGTTCTCCATGTTCCTCGGTAAGCAGTGTGCCGCCTACGGTGGTATCGAGTTTGACCTCAATCCTATTGAGATCTACGAGTACTCCGACATGATCGAGTACATGAGCAACTTCCTCACGGGAGCCAACTTTGCCTACGACTTCACCCCGGGACAGCAGCTGCAGTTCCAGGTACTCGATGCCCGCAACGGCAGCTACGAGAGCACCTACCCCGGCATGTACGATAAGGTGGAGGAGACGAAGGTGCCTCTGGTTTACACGTTCAATTGGAATGGTACCATCGTGCCAAACTTCTGGACCACCCGCTGGTCCTACTCCTACATGAGCCAGTCCAAGGAGCACAATATGATGTACGTCGCCCTCGGTAACCACTTCGACTTCGGTCCCGTGGACGGTCACTTCGACTGGATGTACTCCAATGAGGGACTCAATCGCAAGATGATCATCAAGGATCTGGAGAATGTGGAGTACAACTCCTTCGTCCTGAAGCTCAATTACCACATCTCCGACAGCTGGAATATCTTCGGCAAGGGTATGTACGAGACCGCCTCTGCCGGCGGTACGGACAAGTGGTTTGACGGCACGAAGCAGCGCACCGCCCTCGGCTACTTCGCCGGCGTGGAGTACTACCCGATGGAGGATGGCAATCTCCACTTCTTCCTCACCTACGTGGGTCG
>NZ_CAKRLH010000103.1 GCF_934359325.1 uncultured Porphyromonas sp. | reverse complement strand
TACGATATCCAGTCCATCAAGATTGATACTAAGAATATCAAGCCTATTGGTCTGAAGGTCGGTGGTAAGCCTGAGACTACGATCCCTGAGAACATCATCTTCAAGCAGACCGATGACAATGAGACTGTAGAGGTCGTTGTCAATGGTCAGAAGGTTACCAAGACTTTCCCCTACGGACGTCTCACCTATCGTAACAACGGTTCCAATATCGATGAGGGCTTTAGTATCGTGGTACCTGTCACCGTTACTTACAAGTGGGGTGAGATCAAGAATGGTGAGGTTACTGTTCCCGTGAAGAAGACCTCAGAGCTTCGTTCCCTTTGATTTAGATTCATGCAGTGACTTAGAGCATCAGCTCTAAAGTCCCCAATTCCTAAGGAGGCACTTTCACATCGGTGAAGGTGCCTCCTTCTTCGTATGTAGTCATGTCATCCATCTGTTCTGAAAGTCCACACCCGGGGCGTAGTTGCCGTCGAGCCCTATATCCACTTGTCACCGAGTCTGTCACTTAGATGAGACGTTGACCCCTTGAGTGTTGCACTGAGAGTTAGGGAGGGGGCACCCCTGGCACTGGGGTGTATCGTATAGAGCTCGATAGAGTTCGGTGAATTCTAAACCCGGTATTAGTGATCACTAAACCCGGTAATAGTGATCACTAATATCGGGTTTAGTTTGGAGGCGCAGGGATGACGCATTTAAGCTATACAGTAAGCCGTCTGATGTCCGTCAGAGAGGCTGATGCTTAGGCTTGCGGATGGGTGGTCTCTCTTATCGCTCCTCTCCGATGTGACGGCGACCCCGACATGGGACGCTCCCTCTGGAGGACCCACCATCCGACCGACCCCTGGCGGGGTCGAGGGGTGAGGGGGACGCTATCGGTAACCCGGGGTCTTCGGCACTTCGTGCCTCGACACCCGGGCTATGAAAAATCGACCCCTACCGGGGTCGTCCCCTGATCGGACGGCCCAAAGTCCTATCGGACAGATCGGCGGGTAGCACCCCGGCAGGGTTTATCGCTTCTTTGCTTTAAAGCTTAAATGGGTCACCCTCGCTCCTTTTTACTCCCTACCCTGCGGCAAAATGGGTACCTTTGCAGTAGGAACCCCTATAGTATGTCTACGATCATCACTCTACTGATACTGGCTGTGGCTGTCGGACTTCTGATCTGGCAGCTGGCACGTCTGATCCGGCAAAATGGCGGGGAGGCACCGGACGCGGCCAGCTCCGCCGAGTGTGGCGGTGGCTGTCTCTCCTGCTCGGTCGGCTGCACGTCACCGATCGATATCACGGACAAGCGCCGTCCGATGATCCTCTACTACGAGGACGAGGAGCTGGATCGCTTCCGCGGTCGTGCGGCGGACCTCTATACGGAGATGGAGACTCAGGAGTTTCGCCACGTCCTCCGGACGCTGGAGGATGCGGATGTGCCCGGCTGGGTGACCAGTATCCATCGGCGGGGGATCCACTTCCCTGCCGGCGTTGCTGACGAGGTGACGCACCGCCTCAGCGTGGTGATGACTCAGTGAGACCTGACACCGTGGACCACTTCTCTCCTCTCTCTCCACCGGGAAGGAACTGCGGTCTGCTCCTTCTCACTCTCCTTCTCTCCCTCTCCTCCTGCTCTCTGCTCGATCGGGTGGAGCGACTCAATGCCCGGACCTATCTCCGGCGCTCCCTCGCCGACCTCTCGCATCAGGATCGCCCCGAGGAACTGACAGACTATCCTCTCCTGCTCTACCCGCTCCGCTCTCTACCCGCCGGGGAGGGGGAGAAGCTCTTCCGCACCGCCGACGCTCTGGGAGACACCCTTCTCCTAGAGCAGATCGGGCTAAGGACGGGACACCCTGAGATGGCACTGAAGTCGCAGGATAAGCGACAGGCGATGATGGCGGCGGCACTCCTCGGCGACACCGTCCGTCTGAGGGGGCTGCTGGAGATCTCTCCCGACCCGGCGATGGCCTACTCGCTGGCTCGGATCGAGGGGGATACGCTCGCCGCCCGCAGTCACCTGAGAGAGGTGCTCACCTCCGGGGCATATCCGCCCGAGACGAAGCGGCTGGCGGCATGGGCGCTCACGGCGTACCGGTCCGATCGGGCGGAGGCGGTGGAGCAGCTGATCCGCCTCGGGGAGCGGGGCCCTCTGGGGGAGTGGGCGGCACTGCTGAGCGGCGAGCCACCGACGCCGGACGAACTCCGGAGGCAGACCCCCCTTCTCCTCGGCACGCTACGGAGGGGTTCGCTCATGGAGCGCAGTCTCATGGAGGATCTGCGGGAGGAACTGTGGCGGCAGTGTCTCTGGCCTGAGGCGCTGGAGGTGCAGCAGCGACTGCCAGACGAGCGGCATGCGCAGATCCTGAGCTATGAGCGGGAGATCGCCCTCCTGGAGGCATACGAGAAACCGCAGGAGGAGCAAGTCCCTGCTGTAGAGGGGGAGAGTAGAAGCGAGGGGCGAAGCTTTGTGGAGCGCTTTGGTTCGGTGCGGAATGTCAATAACTGGGCAATGGACTACGGGGGATACCGTGCCGTCTCACTCTCTCGGCGGCTCACCCCGGAGGAGTATGAGGAGCTGAAGCAGCGAGTGTCTCAGGCTCTCCTCGGATAAGACCATTTTGCAAAGGTCTTGATCGGATCAGTCGGACGGACAGTATCTGACCCAAAAAGCCCCCTGTCGAAGCGACCGTGAGTCGTCTCGGCAGGGGGCTCTGTCTGTCGCAGGAGCCTTAGCTCTGCGGGTCGTCCGTGGAGTCTCTCTTCATAAAGAGCCAGATCACCAGGCCGATGATCACAAGCACCAGGAGGGAGATCCCGGCAAAGGCGAGGAGATGGACAGCACCCTTGACGGCGTAGTAGATCCCCACGCAGAGGAGGAAGATGATCGCAAGGGTGATGAGGATGTTCTTGAAGTTCATATACTTATTGCTATAAGAGTTTGCATATTATCGTCCATTACGCTGCTGCTGCTCGCGGAGCTTCTTCATCTGCTCCTTCTGAGCCTTCTCGAGCCGCTCCATGAAGCCGGACTGCTTCTTTTTCCTGGGCTTCTTGGCATTCTCCTGCAGCTGAGCGAAGAGCTTCTGCTCGTCGATAGACCACTGGAAGGCCTTGGTCTGCAGGATACTGATGAGGAGGGAGGCGAAGTAGTAGAGAGAGAGTCCGGAGGCGTTGTTATTGAGGAAGAAGAAGAGGAAGAGCGACATGAAGATCGGCATCGCCTTCATCATGCAGGCGGACTGCTGATCGCCGCCTGCCGTGCCGGACTGGGTGAGTCGCATGTAGATGATCTGAGTCACCGTCATCAGGAGGCAGAAGAGCGATATATGGTCTCCTATCATCGGGATGTCGGCGCCCCAGCGGATCACGTCGTCGTAGGTACTGAGGTCCTGCGCCCAGAGGAAGCTCTCACCGCGGAGGTTGAGGCTGGTGGGGAAGTACTGGTACATGGCGATGAGGATCGGCATCTGGAGCAGCATCGGGAGGCAGCCGCCCATGACGTTGACGCCCGCATTCTGATAGAGCTGCATCGTCGCCTTATTGCGCTCCATCATCTTCTCCTCGCCGGGATACTTCGCATTGATCTCGTCGACGAGCGGCTTGATGGCGCGCATCTTGGCCTGGCTCTTGAAGGACTTGAAGGTGAAAGGCGCGAGGATCAGCTTGATGATCAGCGTCAGGATGATGATGATGAGCCCGTAATTGGAGATGTACTTCTCGAGGAAATTGAAGACCGGAAGCACGACCCAGACGGTGATAAAGCGGAACCACCTCCCCATGTCGATCACCTCTGTCAGGTGGGTCTTGTCGCCGAGATTCTTGTCGAGGCTCTTGAGGAGGGCGTGGTCATTGGGACCGTTGTAGATCTGGAGGGAGATCGGCTGCTTGCCGTCGAAGGGGAGGACAAACTTTGCCTCCATCTCCTTGAGCTTCTGCGGATCACCCTTGACCATCTCCTGGCTGACTGCCAGCGAGCCGAGACGAGTACGAGAGTAGACGATCGTGGAGAAGAACATGTCGCGGAAAGCGACCCACTTCACCTCATTGGTCAGCTCCTTGTCCTCAGACTTACCGGTATTGAGCTTGTCGACATCACCGTCGGTGAATTCGTAGGCCATACCGGAGTAGCGCTGCTCAGCCTGCTCGCTCTTCTCATTACGATAGACGGGGAGCGATATGTCAGCGTCGAGGAAGGGGGAGTTGGGCGCCATGACGCTCTTGAAGTCTCCCGTGCCGGCGATGGTGACATCGATGAGGTACTTGGGGCGAAGGGTGTAGACGAGCGTCAGGCTGGAGCCATTGGTCGCCATGGCGGACATCTTGACCTGCGTGGGACTCACCTGCTCGCCGACGAAGTAGAGATCCTCAGTGCGGACGACACGGTTGCCGCTCGTGAAGAGGGTGAGACTGAATCGGCTGTCCTCCGGTCGGATGAGCTGTATCGGGACTCCCTGGTAGTCGTCGTACCCCAGAATCTCCGAGGCGATCGGCTTACCGCCCTTCGTGGAGAGGGTGACGGAGAGGGAGTCATTGGCAATCGTAAAGGTCTGCTCCCTGCCGTGTGCAGAGGGGGCAAAGGGTCCAAATGTCTCCGACGCCTGAGCCGTCAGGATGGAGTCGCGCTCGGCGGGGGTGTACTGTGCAAGGGTGGCACTCCGGCGGAGGGAGTCCTCTGTCGCGATCCGGTCTAGCGAGTCGACCATGGCGCGCTCCCTCGCCTGAGTGGCGAGCGCTACGGAGTCGGCATAGCGCTGCCGGAGCTCCAGCTCCTCCTGAGAGGGTCGTCCCAGGATGGAGAATACCACGAGGACCACGCCCATGAGGACGAGACCGATGATCGTATTTTTATCCATTACTTATCTGTCTGAGGACAGCTCTTGCGATGCGAGCCGTCCAGATGATCGTCTGTGCTTGTGTGTAGGTCTGACTTACTTTTCCTCTCCCTCTCGGGCAGCCTTGTGTCGAAGTGCCGCCTCGACGAGAGACATAAAGAGCGGATGGGTGTGCTGGAGCGTGCTGGAGTACTCGGGGTGGTACTGCACGCCGATGAACCACTGCTTGTCGGGGAGCTCCACCACCTCCACGAGACCTGTCTCGGGGTTGCGCCCGGCGATCAGCACGCCCGCCTCCTCGAAGGCCTGCTCGTACTTGCTATTGAACTCATACCGGTGGCGGTGGCGCTCGCGGATGGTCTCCATACCGTAGATCTGAGCCACCTTGCTCCCCTCAGTCAGCTCGCAGTCGTAGCCACCGAGACGCATGGTGCCGCCTAGCATGGTCACCTCCTTCTGCTCCTCCATCAGGTCGATGACCGGATCGGGACTCTGGGAGTCAAACTCGGTACTATTGGCCTGCTCCAGCCCAAGCATGTCGCGGGCTATCTCGATGCAGATGCACTGCATACCGAGGCAGATGCCGAGGGTCGGCAGGTCGTGCTCACGGCAATAGCGGATCGCGGTCAGCTTGCCGGGTATGCCGCGCGAGCCGAAGCCCGGCGCGATCACCACCGCATCGCAGGGAGCGAGCAGCTCAGCGACATTCTCATCCGTGATCTTCTCACTCGAGATGCGGACGAGATCGACCAAGCGGCCATTGTAGACACCGCTCTGCTGGATCGCCTCGTCGATCGACTTGTAGGC
>NZ_CAKRLH010000102.1 GCF_934359325.1 uncultured Porphyromonas sp. | reverse complement strand
TTCAATGAAAACCTCGACGGCATCACCATGAGCACCGCCGGTCCCCTCTCCACCATCTCCATCGCCGCCAGCAGCTTCGTCGGCGTGCTTGTGGGCGGTGTGATCTCGGACCGATGGCTGCGGAGAGATGTCCGCGGGCGCGTCTATACCGGAGCGATCGGACTCGGGATGATGATCCCGGCACTGGTCCTCATAGGTCTGGGCAGCTCTATTGTCTCGCTCGTCGGAGCGACCCTCTTCTTCGGTATCGGTTACGGGCTCTTTGACGCTAATAATATGCCGATCCTCTGCCAGTTCGTCCCGGACCACCTCCGCTCGACCGCCTATGGGTTTATGAATATGATGGGAGTCTTTGCCGGCGCCCTCATCACCCAGCTGATGGGTGCCTGGGCGGACAAGGGCGCGGAGAATCTTGGGCTCACCTTTGCCCTGCTCGGCGGTGTGTTGGTGATCGCTCTCGCTCTGGAGCTGATCTTCCTCAAGCCTAAGCATGCCGACATGAAGGCAGAGCACTTCCACTCCTAATGCGGGGCAAATCTAAACCCGGTATTAGTGAAATCTATTATCGGTATTAGTGAAGTCTATTACCGGTAATAGACTTCACTAATATCGGTAAAAGGAAAAACTCACATCTTAGAAGGATTCGGGTCAGCAGATCCGGGTCCTTTTTTCTTGTTCGCTCTCCGGATCGGCGAGGGTGAATTGGAAGCCCAAGGTGATAATTCTCGCCCACTCTCGCATGGATTATGAATACATACCAAATAGTCCGGGAGTGAGCTCGATCATTAGTATGCTTCTTTGCTGACTAACCATGAGAGGTGCGATTTTTAGGCAGGTGCGTTAACTTATATCGATGCGAATTGTTTATCGTTAGGTGAGGAAGATATATTTTTGCTTAAGTTTGTACTGTAGCTCCGCCTACAGTGCGCGAGAGCTAAAGAATTCCTTTACAAACAGAACCAGAACACTCGCAATGAAGAAATCAATCCACTCCTCAGCCAAGAGGTGCGAGCGACCTCGGTGGATGGAGAGAGTACTCTCTCTCTCTCTCTCTACCGCTACTGATAACTCCGACACTTAGTGCGGCCGCTGATGTCGCACCGACGGAGTTACCTGTGGTGCGTACAGAGGCTCAGAGCAACACCTTTGTCCTCACCGGTACCGTCGTCGATGATCAGGGAGAGCCCCTGATCGGCGCACGCGTCAGTCTCGTGGAGAATACCTCCAAGGGCACCATGACCGACATCGACGGAGCCTTCCGCCTCCCGGGCGTCCAGCTCGGTCAGACAGTCGAGGTCGCCTTCGTCGGCTACAAGACTCAGCGCATCAAGCTACAGAGCAAAGACGCGCTCCACATCACCCTCGTCCCCGACGACGAGCTCCTCGACGAGGTGGTGGTGACCGCCTTTGGTACGGGCCAGAAGAAAGCCTCCATCGTGGGCTCAGTCCAGACCGTCCGCCCCGGAGAGCTTAAGGTCCCGGCGACCAACCTCTCCACCTCCTTTGCCGGACGTCTCGCCGGTGTGATCTCCGTACAGAGATCCGGTGCTCCCGGTGCTGACGGGGCAGACTTCTGGATCCGAGGGATCTCGTCTGTCAATCAGTCCTCACCGCTCATCATCCTCGATGGCGTGCAGGTGTCTGCCGGTGACCTCAACGCACTTGACCCGGAGGTGATCGAGGGCTTCTCGATCCTCAAGGATGCGACCGCCACAGCGCTCTACGGATCCCGTGGTGCCAATGGTGTCGTCATCGTGACCACCAAGACGGGAGCCAATCTTGACAAGCCGGTCATCAATGTCCGCCTCGAGGGGTATATGAATACCCCGACGAGTGTCCCGCAGTTTGTCGACGGTGTCAGCTACATGCACCTCTACAACGAGGCGCTCGGCAACCTCTCCACCGGCAACCTCCCCTATCCGACAGACAAGATCAAGGGGACGGAGCAGGGACTCGATCCCTATGCCTTCCCCAACGTCATATGGTACGACGAGCTCTTCCGCAAGGCGGCATTCAATCAGAAGGCCAATCTCAACGTCCGTGGTGGTAGCAAGAAGCTTAATTACTTCATGTCCGTCACCGCCGACCATCAGACCGGTATGCTCAAGCCTGTCAGCAAGGACTTCTACGACTACAATAACGAGCTGCAGTATATGCGGTATGCCTTCCAGAATAATGTCGAGCTCAATCTCTCTGAGACGACAAAGGTGGCACTCCGCCTCAATGCTCAGATCGGCTCCTCTCGCGGCCCGAGAGAGTCTATCGGCGATATCTTTAGCTCTGTGATCAACTCCAATCCTGTCGACTTCCCGATCCGCTTCGCTCCCGATGAAATCACCCCTTACATCAAGTGGGGTACAATCAAGGTGGGACCGGCACAGATCCCTAACCCTATGGCCAATGCGGTCTCTGGGTATAATGATAACTTCAACTCTACCGTGATCGTTAATTTTGAGTTCAATCAGGATCTAAAGATGATTACGGAGGGGCTTCGCCTGACGGCGCTTGCGTCCTTTAAGAACTGGTCTCAGACCGTTGCCGGACGTTACCGGGATCACAATTTCTTCGAGCTCAATAACTATAAGCTACAGGACGATGGTACCTATCTCGTCACCCCCAAGCTCGTCGGCTCGGAGAATAACACCGACATGAAGTCTGCCGGTGGGACCAATGGTGACCGTACCATCTACTTCCACACCATGCTCCTCTGGGACCGCACCTTTGGTGATCATGCCCTCGGAGCGATGCTTAATTACAATCAGGAGGAGTACTCCACCAACGTCACCAACGACAACATCCTCAATAACCTCCCCCGTCGCAAGCAGGGAGTCGCCGGACGTGTCACCTATGCCTATGCCAATAGGTATATCCTTGAGGCTAACTTCGGCTACAATGGCTCGGAAAACTTCGCGAAGGGCCACCGCTTCGGCTTCTTCCCCTCCGTCGCTCTCGGATACAACATCTCGGAGGAGAGCTTCTGGGAGCCGATCAAGGACTATATCCCGCTCCTGAAGCTACGGGGCTCCTATGGTCTGGTAGGTAATGACCGCATTGGTGGAGATCGCTTTGTCTACATGGAGGACATCAATCTCAGCCACGGTGATCGAGGCTATACCACCGGCATCAATCAGGACTACTCCCTCAGCGGACCGAAGTATAATCGCTTCGGTAACCCCGGCATCACCTGGGAGGTGGGCGAGAAGCTCAATGTTGGATTTGACCTGCAGGTCCTGAAGCCTCTCCGACTCAATGTCGACTTCTTCCGCGAGTATCGCCGCAATGTCTTCCAGCAGCGTGGTGCTGTGCCCTCCTATATGGGTACCGCCGATACCAAGATCTACGGTAACCTCGCCGAGATCAGCAATAAGGGTGTCGACCTCTCACTTGAGTACAATCAGCAGATCAATAAGGACTTCTTCATCAACCTCAGAGGTACCTTTACCTACGCTAAGAATAACATCGAGAAGTGGGATGAGCCTGCCTTTATGGAGTACCCCGAGCTCTCCAATGTCGGACACAGCCTCAATACTCACCTTGCCCTCGAGGCAGAGCGACTCTTTGTCGACAAGGCGGAGGTGCTCAATAGCCCGGAGCAGCAGTGGATGCCTCGCGACATCTCCGGCGGAGACATCAAGTACAAGGATCAGCCCAATGCCAAGGGTGAGTATGATGGCAAGATCGACAACAACGACCGTGTCCATATGGGCTACCCGACCGTGCCGCAGATCATCTACGGCTTTGGTACCAATATGCGCTACCGCAGTGTGGACTTCGGCATCTTCTTCCAGGGAGCTGCGCAGACCTCTATGATGCTCGGTGGCTTCCACCCCTTCGGCACACAGTACAATCGTAATGTCCTGCAGTTTATTGCAGATGATCACTGGAGCCCGGACAATCAGAATGTCTATGCCAAGTATCCCCGTCTCACCAAGATGGATATGACCAATAATACTCAGGCCTCCTCCTACTGGCTGCGTGACGGATCCTTCCTCAAGCTCAAGAATATCGAGCTGGGGTACAACTTCCGTAATGCTCGCCTCTACCTCTCCGGTATGAATGTCCTGACCTTCTCCAAATTTAAGCTCTGGGACCCGGAGCGAGGTGGCGGTAATGGTCTCTCCTATCCTACGCAGCGGACGTTTAACGTAGGTCTTCAGATGACGTTCTAATCACCTATCTGACTACACTGACAATGAAAAATATACTTACCTCCAAGCACCTTATCGGAGCACTCCTCTCGCTACTGCTGCTGGGGACGGCACTCTCCTCGTGCCGCTACCTCGACATTGTCCCCGATGGGACGGCAACGAATGAGGATGCCTTCAAGAACCCGATGGCGGCGAAGAAATACCTCTACTCTTGCTACGGCTTTATCCCGAAGCCCTCGAGCGGTACAGGATCCATGGACTTCCTCTCGGGAGACGAGGTGGTCACCTCCTTTGCCCACGAGACACCAAATAAGTTTAATGAGGGTCTCTACACTTCCACGAATCCTATTCTCTCGTACTGGAATCAGCTTTTCGAGGGGATCCGCTACTGCTACACCTTGATCGATAATGTGGACCAGGTCCCCAATATCGACAAGCAGACGGCTGAGGACTACAAGGCTCAGGCCACCTTCCTCATCGGCTACTATCACTACCTCTTGATGCAGAATTATGGTCCGGTCATCCTGATCACCGGCGTCGAGGATGTGAATGCCAAGGCGGAGGACTTCAAGCCTCGCTCTACGATGGATGAGTGTGTGGACTTTGTGGTGAAGAAGCTGGACGATGCCGCCGCCCGACTGCCGGAGCGCAGAGAGGGCGATGACTATGGTCTCGCCACCAAGGCTGCTGCCAAGGCGATCAAGGCTAAGCTTCTCGTCATGGCTGCATCGCCCCTCTTCAATGGCTACCAAGGTGTCGCCGGGCTCAAGAATCCCGATGGCACTGCGCTCTTCCCCCAGTCCTTTGACCAGACCAAGTGGGATAAGGCTTATGCCGCCACCATGGATGCGGTGCAGACTGCCGAGGCTGCCGGCCACAAGCTCTATGTAGCACAGGATGGTACGCTTGCCAATATCAAGGAGCCGCAGGATCCGGTACAGCGCTCACTCCGTCTCTCCCTCCTCGACCGGGATATGTCCACCGAGACGGTCTGGGGCGACACCCGCGGACAGGGAAGCTATGACATCCAGTCTAAGTCGGCACCATGGTCGCATAATGCTAGCAACAACTGGCTCGCCTGGGGTGGTGTCTGCCCGACCCTTGCGATGATGGAGCGCTTCTACACCGCCAATGGTCTACCGCTGGCGGAGGATCCGACCTTTGCCCCCGAGGCAGACTGGTGGAGCCTGATGGATGCCCCCGACGGCTATGAGAATGCTGAGGGACAGATCCCCCACTTCCTCTACAATCGTGAGCCAAGGCTCTATGCCTGGACTACCTTCCACAACGGCTACTACGAGATTGCCGGTACGGTCGACAAGACCAACTACGCCAAGGAGTATCATCGTGGCAAGGACGGTGCCAAGGTGGTGATGAAGCTTCGCCTCAACGACATCTCCGGTCGTCAGGCAGGAGAGTCTAAGCCGCGCGACAACGACTACTCTCCCGGTGGCTTCCTCAATAAGCGTCTCGTACACCCGCTGAAGACCCCTTCTAAGGGAAAGTATGATAA
>NZ_CAKRLH010000101.1 GCF_934359325.1 uncultured Porphyromonas sp. | reverse complement strand
GCTCAATACCGGCCGAGAAGATCAAGCACGTCTGGCTGGCACAGCTGGATGCCAATGTAGCCATGTCGCATCTCGTTCAGAAGTACGATGACGGCAGTATCTCTTATGCGGACTTTGCTCAGAACCGAGATAGCATCCTCGGTAGCTACAAGGAGATAGCACAGGAGGTGATCTTCGAGGACCCCAAGTCCCCTGTTGCCTACTTCGCACTCTTCCAGCAGATCGACGGCAACCTGATCTTCAATATCTACGACAAGAAGGACTCTAGGATCTTTGCGGCAGTTGCTAATGTCTACGACACCTTCTACCCTAATAGTGAGCGCAGAGATCACCTGTACAACCTCGCCCTCCGATCCATTGCTGTCGTGCGGCAGCAGGAGCGGGCAGCCAGGGAGATCGCCCAGGTGGACTCTCTGCCAAGTAAGGATGTGCGCCACATCGGGTACTTCGACATCACACTCCCCGGCATCGATGGTCAGGAGATCAGTCTCTCAGACATTGCTAAGGGACACGTCACCCTCCTCAGCTTCACCTCTATGGACACAGACTGGAGCACGGCGTACCAGAGTCAGATAGCCAGCCTCTACGAGACCTACTCTCCGAGTGGGCTGAGGATCTATCAGGTTAGCTTCGATACAGATAGCTATGTCTGGAAGAATAGAGTGGTCAAGCAGCCATGGCACAACGTCCGGGATAAGGATGGCGTCTACTCATCCCTCATCGGACTGTACAATATCAGCTCTGTCCCCGCACTCTTCCTCATCAATGCTGAGGGAGACATCGTGACACGAGCAACCTCCTTTGATGAAGTGAGAGGTCTACTCAGCAGACTGCTCTAGTCCGTCATCCCCCGGTAGCAAGTCAGAAAGAGTGTGCCCCCATTAATGGGAGCACACTCTCTTATTTTGACATAAAAGAAGGAGGCAATTTAGTCCCCGAGTCGTCTTTCTTGCGGAGTCGAGGCTCCTCGGACGATGAGTCTCACAGTCTGCATAATCGGTAAGTAAGAGACCGGAGGAGACACTTAGAGACTCCGTGAGACAACCTCCTCCGGTGGAGGTGGTATATTTGCACCAGTGAAACCTCCATGCACATCCGATCAAACGCAATGAGTTGAATGGTTTCGCAGCACTTCAACGCCTCGCCTGAGCAGAAATATCTGAAAATGTCAAGGATTTGCTTATTTTTGTCTCATAAACAAGACTCACCCACTCATCAATCACGCAGACAACAGTTTATGAGCTACACCTTAGACAATATTGATATCAAAATACTGAGAGAGCTCCAGAAAAACGGGAAGATAACCACCAAGGAGCTCGCAAGTCGTGTCGGACTCTCTCAGTCGCCTGTCTTCGAGAGACAGCGCAAGATGGAGCAGGAGGGCTATATCAGCAAGTATGTTGCCATCCTCAATCCGGAGAAGACAGGCAACAACATCCAGGTATGGTGCAACATTAAGCTCAAGAAGCATGCGCAGGAGATGGGACAGGACTTCATGAGCAAGATCATCGGCTTCGACGAGGTGGTGGAGTGCTACAATACCTCTGGCGACTATGACTTCATGGTGAAGATCCTGACTCACGATATGTCCGAGTACCAGAATTTTGTACTCAATAAGCTGGGTACCATCGATAGCATCGGCAGTCTCGACAGTGTCTTCGTACTCGGGGTGGTCAAGCAGACATCTGCCATTCCCCTCCGAGACATCGACTAAGGACGGAGATTTAGCATCAGCATCACGCCGTAAGACGACTTACGGTAGGGGTACTGGTGTCCGGTGACTAAGGGATTTCTTATCTCCTCTCTCCAGAAGCCTCTGATGGAGAGACTACTCGAGCAGTGGTAGTCCAGCGTGAGCCTCATGCTGTGTGAGTCTAGTCCACGTATCCTGCTCTGGCTCCCGCTCCGCACACTTGCCTCCTCCAGCGATGTGTGGGTGTAGGAGTAGCTTAGATTACTCTCTAGTGACGTCTGCGATGATGAGAGTATCGGGATGCCCGATCTGATGAGCGGAGGGAGGGTGACCTGATATCTGACGGAGAGATCTCCACGTCGGTCGGTCTGTGTGAGGAGTCTCAGGCTCTCGATCAGGAGGGATCGGGAGTTGTTTAGGATATAGGCGGCCGAGAGCGTGAGCTCTTTACGGACAGTGGCTTCTACGCCGATCAGAGGACCAAAGTGGTCCGAGGTGGTGATCGTCTGTAGATCGTATGGACTCTCAGGAGTGGCATCACTTCTTAGTCGGTAGTCAGGCAACTCAAGCAATCCCTGATACTGATGCTTGACGACCAGGCGCGGTGTCACAGACCGGATCGCATCGGAGAGGGAGGCGAGATCCAGCGTGATGAGCCAATTAGGGAGAAGATTAAGCGACGAGGGGAGCCCCTTTTGCTCCTTGGGGCTGATGAGGTAGTGCGATCTGAAGAGTCCAATAGCCCTTTCCCTATCGGTATCACTCGCCAAGTCTCTCAGGATCTCCGCAGTAGCATCTCTTCTAAGACCAATGGTAGACATCCTGAGCCGCCCCATCATCTCTGCCCCATCGCCACTGACACCACTACATATATAGGAGCGACTTCGGACCTGGCTAAGGAATAGATCCACGGTCACGCCACTGAGTGGACGAAGCCGCAGCTCACAGGCGAGGTCATCCTTGACGAAGTAGGAGGGGAGACGACTAAGGGTGGGATCCTCTTTGACCCACTTTGACCTCACTGCATGGTCGATCTCTTCAGCATAGTCGCTTATCCCCAGCATATACCCGAGCGTGGGAGAGATCGTACTCTCCTGGCGCCCTACCCCAAAGGCCTTACCTGCCTCGGGTAGGAAGCCAGGGATCGTACTTCCCCCATAGCGACCATACTTCACCTGCAATTCACCGGGACTTTTACGAACATCTCCCTGAGAGGCTAGTTGAGCGAGGTTGTACCTAAGGAGGAGATCCATTCGCCCATCGTTTCGGATCGTATGCCCGCTACTCTCTTCTCCTACGATCACACCTCGCCTCCAGGAGTAGTCCCCGCTGTACGTGAGGCTGACATAAGCCGGACGGAGAAGTCGGTGACGCATCATGGGAGTGTGGAGTGAGAGGGTATATCTGCCCTGATATCTATCTGTCACACCGAGGGTACCAATGGAGCGTAGTATCTGCTCGGAGAATAGGCGGAAGGAGAGGTCCTGGTCCCGACGGTCAATGCTGGATGGGGTCTCGTCTATGAGTGCCAGAGTATTGCTATGGATCGTGACCGAACCGAAGTTCGCAGGAGACCACTTCACCCCGAGGGATCGATCCCAGAGCCAGTTGCGATAGACCTGAGTGGAGCGCTCCATCTCCTCTCCCGGTGTGGGCAGGAGGGAGGAGTCGTATACTCGGTTCCAGCCACTGTGGACCCGCACATAATCTCCGGTGCCGCTCTCGCTGAGGTAGTCGATGGTGGTGTGCATGCGCCTACTGCTCCGATCCAGTGTCTGTGGGTCGCGTCTGCGGTGATGTGCTAAGTCGTAAGAGAGAGTAAGGTCAGACTTAATGCCTGCGGTACTACTCTCCGGTCTCACTCTCCAGTTACTTAGACTGAGGCGATCGGAGTACTCATAGTAGATCGGCTCGCCTCCTTTGTATGGTCGATCCGTATCATAGGGGTCATACCGGGGGGTACTTCTATTCTCCTGCAGCGTGTATCTGACCGGAGCCTGGACGCACCACCGCTTAGGCAGCAATTTACCTAACTCAATCATTGACTCAAGATCAAAGTAGGTGTGAGAAAGCGGTCTCTGAAGCCTCACATCACTCCTAATATCTCCATAGCCTGCACTCTGACTGCCCACCTTAAGGCTCGCTGACCCGAGGTCTGATAGAGTGGCGCTCACATCGGTGAGCCATGCACCGCCGGACATCTGTCCGGCACCTGATACCGACAGCTCATTGACCCAAACCTCAGCGGAGACTCTCCCGTCACTCTTGTTTCTGACGCCTATCAGTATTGCCGTCACATTGCCTAGGGAGGGGTACCCCCGTAGGGAGACCCTCCCCCGGGAATAGACTTGACTTCGATCCACGCCACCATATGACTCACGCTCCTCCTTCAGCCTCGTCAGCTCGCTGAGGTCTATCTGGAGGACATTGGCGACGGGCCAGACGATATCCTGCAGCTCCCCATTACTCATCTTGCTGTAGTCCCTCCGCGGAGTCACCTGCAGAGGATGGCGATACTCATAGTAATTGGACGAGAAGTCCGACCCCAACCTTATAAAAAGCTCCAGATCCTGATCCCTCACCTCCCCCTCAGCATGAGTATAGAGGACTAGCTGTCGATAGTGTCGAAGGTCGAGGTCGGTGGCTCGATAGACGGCTGCTGTTTCGTCCTTTGCCATGTCCGGGATCGAGATCGCAAGCGCCTTCTCGTCATATCTCACTCGAGAGAGCGCCCCAGGGCGTCTGTCTCTTGCCACGCCCCTTGGGGAAACGTACGGTATGGGAGAGCGACCCGAGTCCTCCTCCAGGCTGTGGGTCTGGAGGGTGATCTCCGCATTGGTTCGATCGGGGTCTACAGTCGAGGTGTAGGGTTGCCAGGGGGAAGAAACGAGCCTAACCGCAGCGCATCTAAGGTGAATCGGCTGCTCGAAGCGTCTTAAGGTCAGTCGCACGGCACTGATGTCCTGCATGCTGGGATGTACCCCCATAGTGGCATCGTACTTGGAGAGCGGAATGGTAAGCTTGACCCATCTCGATGGCTGGCTGCCCTCCTCCCTGACCAGCACTTCACCAGTATACCACTTACCACCGGGATGAAGTCCCTCTCTAGATAGGGACAGATGATAGCGGAAGAAGCTCTCTCGCGTCGTGAGTACCCCATCCCCATCGAGATCCTCAGTGTCCGGGAGGTCGGTCCACGCCGAGGGACGCCCTTGGATAAGCCTTGGGAGGGAGTTTCCCTCCGTACCATTGATATACTTATACCTCTCCAGAATGCCTGCCTCAGCACGATCCCACCGCTCTCCGAGGTAGAAGTGGTAGTCATCCCCGGAGGGATCCTCCAGTGGAGAGCCGGGGAGAGTCACCCCCCCCCTACTCCAAGCGGCAGGATCAATAACGGCCCGAAGCGAACTGAGATAGTCGGCAAATAGCTCCTGCTCCTCACCGGAAGAGACTCCATCCAGTCCCACATCCTGACTCTCGATACCATCCGAGGAGAAGGAGCGGACTGGCGGGACTGACTCTGCCCGTCGCCCATGGGGAGTGGTCACAGTCGGAAGACTGCTCTCAAAGTCCAGTGCCCCATCCGGTATGATCTCCTCAGAGAATCGCCCAAAATCGATCAGCAGATCCCCCTCCGGCGCATCTTGTTGGGAGTAGTAAGGGTCCAGCAGCCATAGCTCAAGGGAAGTGATACGCTCCTTCTCCAGGTCCTGTACCTCGAGTGGCGTGGCAATGGCAGCCCAGTTGTCAGTCGCCCGACTGAGCTTGGCGCCCTCAACCCAGCCCTCTGTACGGTAGTTATAAGGACCACGCTCATCGGGATAGTAGGAGAGGTTAAGCATCTGAATAAACTGCGTACCAAGCTGATTGAGGTCCCGTCTCGGGAAGAGCTCCTCCATCCGATACTCTCTCACCAGGGGCTGACGTCTCATATCCTGCCGACGGGCAAGACTGGCCGGCTGCCCGGCCGCTCCGTCCCTGACTAAGAGTGGATC